>JAFAZM010000102.1 GCA_019239785.1 Sphingomonadaceae bacterium | reverse complement strand
CGCGAGCTCGGAGGCCGCCTTCCCCCGTACGCTGGAGGCACTGGAGCGGTTCGGCGTGCCCCCGCGGATCGCGAGCTTCGTGCTGCCCCTCGGCTATTCGTTCAACCTGGACGGCTCGATGATGTACATGACTTTCGCGTCGATCTTCATCGCCCAGGCCTATGGCATCGAGCTCAGCCTCGGCACCCAGATCGCGATGCTGCTGACGCTGATGATCACCTCGAAGGGCATTGCCGGCGTGCCGCGCGCGAGCCTGGTCGTGATCACCGCGACGCTCACCCAGTTCAACCTGCCCGAGGCCGGCGTCCTCCTGATCCTCGCCATCGATCATTTCCTCGACATGGGCCGCTCGGCGACCAACGTCGTCGGCAATGCGGTGGCGAGCGTCGTGGTCGCGCGCTGGGAGGGCGGGTTCGACCCGGTCGAGCCGGCGGACGTCGAACCGCCGCACGCGCCCTCGCACCACGCGACGCCGCCCGCTCCCGAGAGCTGAGCAGATGCTGACAATCGCGGGGATCGAATTGCTGCCGGCCTGGCCGGTCTTTCTCGGCTTCGTCGTCGCGGGGCTCGCGCTGAACGTCGTGCCGGGCGCCGACATGACCTTCATCATCGCCAGCGCCGCGCGTGGCGGCCGCCGCGACGGGATCGTGGCCGCGCTCGGCATCGGCGCCGGCGCGCTGGTCCATATCTGCGCCGCGGTGCTCGGCCTCTCGGCGATCCTCGCCTCCTCGCAGGCCGCGTTCGACGCGATCAAATATGCGGGCGCCGCCTATCTGCTCTGGATCGCCTTCTCGCTCGTCCGCCAGGGCCAGACGAACGGCGATGCCGCGCCGCCGCGGCCGGTGCGGGCGCGCCTGTTCCGCACGGCGATGCTGGTGAACATCCTCAACCCCAAGGTCGCGCTCTTCTTCCTGGCCTTCCTGCCCCAATTCGTCGATCCGGCCGCAGGCCTGCCGGCCGCGCAGATCCTCTGCCTCGGCCTCTGGTTCGATTTCGCCGGCACCCTGGTGAACGTCCTGGTGGCGATCCTCGCCGCCGGCGCCGCCGGTCGGCTGCGCGAAGTGCGCTGGCTCGGCCGCGCCGCGCGCTGGTTCGCGGCGACCGTGATGGGCGCGCTTGCCATCCAACTCGCCTTGGCCGCCCGCCGTCAGGCGTAGGCGTAGGGGCCGCCCGCCCTCAGCGCCGCGGCATAAGCGGGCCGCGCGTGGATCCGCTCCAGCCAGTCGGTGAGGTTCGGCCAGGAGGCGTCGAGCCCGGCGCGGTGGCGCGCGGCTTCGAGCGGGAAGCTCATCATCACGTCGGCCGCGCTGAATTCCTCGCCGGCGAACCAGTCGCGGCTGCCGAGCTCGCTTTCCAGCCAGTCGAAATGGCCCTTGAGCATCGCGAGCAGCGGCGCCCTGGCCGGTCTGCCAAGCAGGCCGAGCCGGTTGACGACGAGCAGGGCCAGCAAGGGCGGCATCATCGAGCCTTCCGCATAATGGACGAACTGGCGGTAGAGCAGGACCGACTCGCGGTTGGCCGACGGGCCGAGCCGTCCCTCCGCCTTCTCGACCAGGTAATCGACGATGGCGCCGCTCTCGGCGATCACCCGCCCCTCATCCTCGATCACCGGCGCCTTGCCGAGCGGATGGACCTGCTTCAGCGCCGGCGGCGCCAGCATCGTCTTCGGGTCGCGCTCGTAGCGGACGAGCTCGTAAGGCAGGCCGAGCTCCTCGAGCAGCCACAGGATGCGCTGCGAGCGCGAATTCTGGAGATGGTGGACGATGATCATGGCCGCGCGCTCCCGACGATCCAGGCGGCCGCGGCAAAGGCGGCCTCGCCGCATTGCAGATGCGCGGCCGCGATCCCGGCCAGCATCTCGACCGCTTCCTTCCTGGCCGGCTCGTCCAGACTGCTCAGCAGCACCGCGATCGGGCCGATGGACCGGAAATAAGCTAGCGCGTCGGCGATCGGGTCCTCGCCGGCGCCGGCGACGAAGGCGAAATCGAGCGGCACGATATGCGGCGGCACGAAGCCGGCCTCGCCCAGGATCGACCGGATCCTGTCGGGATCGGCGAAGGCGAACGGTCCCACCGCCGGCTCCGGCGCCGTCAGCGCCTCCGGGGCGAATCGCTCGAACAGGGGCCGCGCCGCGGAGATCCATTCATTCTCGCCGCGGGCGCGGAAGCAGGAGAAGAGCAGCGACCCGCCTGGCCGGAGCAGGGTACGGAGATGGCGGAAGGCGGCGACCGGATCGTCGAAGAACATCACGCCGTGGCGCGAGACGATCAGGTCGAAGCCGGCCCGGTCGGAAGTCCAGCTGGACGCATCGCCCACCTCGAAGTCTAGATGGGGCCGCTCGCCGGCGCGCTCGCGGGCGGCGGCAACCAGGCTTGCGGAAAGATCGATGCCCATGATCCGCGCCTCGGGCAGCGCCGCCGCCAAAGCGAGGCTGGTCGCGCCGGCGCCGCAGCCGATGTCGAGGATGCGCGGCGCGTCGAGCCCCGCCAGCCGGGCCGTGGCTTCGGCGATCAGCGCCGGGTTGACCGGCGCGAGGCTACGGTCGGTCCGCCGCCACTCCCGCGCCCACACGTCCCCGACATCGCCGCGCCAGTCACGCGCTCCGGTCACGTGGCGCTCCTCGGCTCATGCGCAATCACGAGAGGGCTCCTCTTCATTCCCTCTCCCCGGCTGGGAGAGGGTCAGGGTGAGGGGGATCGGCGTTCGAGATAAGCTCCGGCGACCGACACCCCTCCCAACGCTCCCCCGGGGAGGGGAGGGCTTCGACCGTACAGGTTCGCCGGGCAGCCTCCAAATGGAACTTGCCCGGCAAAGGCGACTTGGGCAGAGCGCCGGTTCAACCGAGTGATCCCGATGCCCCAGACCGACCGGGCCCGCATGCCGGGCCGGACAGAATTCGTGCTGCTGATCGCCGCCCTGATGGCGTCGAACGCGCTCGGCATCGATGCGATGCTGCCGGCTTTGCCGGCGATCGGCGACAGCCTCGGCGTCACCGAGGAGAACAGGCGCCAGTTCGTCATCACCTTCTACATGCTCGGCTTCGGCGCCGCGCAGCTCGCCTACGGTCCGCTCGCCGACCGGTTCGGCCGCAAGAGGCTGCTGATCGGCTGCATGATCCTCTATGCGAGCTTCGCGGCCTTGTCCGGCCTCGCCGGCAGCTTCGCCCTCCTGCTCCTCGCCCGCACGCTGCACGGCGTCGCTGCGGCCGGCTCCCGGGTGCTGGTCGTCGCGGTGGTCCGGGACCGCTTCCAGGGGGCGGCGATGGCGCAGATCATGTCGACCGCGATGATCGTCTTCATGGTGGCGCCGGTGCTGGCGCCGAGCCTCGGCCAGGCGGTGCTCGCCGCGGCAAGCTGGCGCTACATCTTCATCGCCCTTGCCCTCTACGCGCTGACCCTGGCCGTGTGGGGCGGACTCAGGCTGCCGGAGACGCTCGCCCATGGCGCCCGGCGGCCGCTTTCGGCCGGCCATATCGGCGAAGCGGTGCTCGAGACGCTCACCAACCGGGTCTCGATCGGCAACAGCGCCGCGATGACGGTCACCTTCGGCGCCCTGCTCGGCTATGTCGGCTCGATCCAGCAGGTCATCTTCGACGTCTTCCATCGGCCGGCGCTGATCGGCATCGTCTTCGCCTGTGTCGCGCTGCCGATGGCGCTGAGCTCATGGCTGAATTCCCGGCTGGTGATGCGCTTCGGCTCGCGCCGGCTCCTGCTCATCGCGCTGGCCGCGTTCACCGGCTTCGCCGCCCTGCATCTCGTCGTCATCCTCACCATCGGCGAGACGATCTGGTCGTTCGTGCTGTTGCAGGCCCTGACCATGGGCTGGTTCGGCCTGGTGGGCTCCAATGCCGGCGCGCTGGCGATGGAG
>JAFAZM010000036.1 GCA_019239785.1 Sphingomonadaceae bacterium | reverse complement strand
GCTGGCGCAGGGGGAGCTCAGCTTCGTATTGCCGGGCGATCAGGGCGCCTTCCGCGGCCGCTTGGACGGGCCCAGCACGATCCGCGGCCTCTGGGTCCGGCCGGGAACGCCCGCCAATTCGAGCCGCTATGCGATTCCGGTCGTGCTTCGCGCGACCGGTCCCGGCCGCTGGGAGGGCGCGCTCCGCACGATGCCGGACGTCTTCACCCTCTATCTGCTGCTGCGCAACCGGCCGGACGGCGCGCTCGACGCCGTGCTGCGCAATCCGGAGCGCGATTTCGGCACCCAGATCGGTGCCGACCGGCTGGTCCGCGAGGGCGATGTCGTGCGGCTGCTCGGGCATCGCGGCAATGCTCCCGAGCGGGAGCTGGCGCGCGGACGCTACGATGCCGATACGCAGGGCTTCAGCCTGTTCTTCCCCAATCGCGGCGGCAGCTTCGATTTCAGCCGCGACGGGGACGACAGCGATTTCTATCCGCGCGGCCGCATTCCGGGCGCCTATGCCTATCGCGCGCCGCCGCCCCGCGCCGACGGCTGGCCGACCGGCACGCTGGAGGAGGTGGGCATCGACCGGCCGGCGGTCGAGCGGTTCGTCCAGTCGCTGCTCGAAACGAGGATGGACTCGGCGGACGCGCCGCAGATCCAGGCCCTGCTGATCGCGCGGCACGGCCGGCTGGTGCTCGAGGAATATTTCCACGGCTATAGCCGCGACCGGCTGCACGACACCCGCTCCGCGGCGAAGAGCATCACCGCGATCACGATCGGCGCTGCGATGCGGGCCGGCGCGCCGCTGCGGCTCGACAGCCCGGTCTACCAGGTGATGAACGGCGGCGCCTTTCCGGCCGGGCTCGAGCCGGCCAAGCGCACGATGACGCTGGAGCATCTGCTCACCATGTCGTCGGGCTATTTCTGCGACGACGGCAACGATGCCGCGCCCGGCAATGAGGAGACGATGACCAACCAGGAGGCCGAGCCGGACTGGTATCGCTACACCTTGCGGGTGCCGCTGGCGACGCCGCCGGGCGAGAATGCGGTCTATTGCAGCGCCAGCCCCAATCTCGCGCTCGGCATGCTTGGGGCGGTGAGTGGGGAAACGCCGGTGCTGACCTTCGACCGTCTGGTCGCCCGGCCGATGCGGATCGACCATTATGCCTGGGACCTCGATCCGCTCGGCCGGCCCTATGGCGGCGGCAGCGTGCAGGTGCTGCCGCGGGATTTCCTGAAATTCGGCCAGCTGATGCTGAATCATGGCGGCTGGGCGGGCCGGCAGATCCTCGATCCGGCCTTCGCCGTCGCCGCGACCTCGCCGCAATATCACCTCGCGCACGTCTTCTACGGCTATCTCTGGTGGATCGAGGATTTTCCCTTCAAGAACCGCATCGTGCGCAGCTTCTCGATGCGCGGCGCTGGCGGCAATCTGGTGACGGTGATCCCGGAGCTCGACCTGGTCGTCGCGACCATGGCCGGCAATTACAGTAGCCGGGTCCAGATCAGCTACACCAACATGATCGTGCCGCGCTCCATCCTGCCCGCGGTGCGCGAGCCCGGCGACGACCCGCACGCGCCGGTCCAGGACCGCGCCTTCACCAGCCCCTACGGCCGGGGGCCGGACGGCAGCCGGGTGGTGGCAGGGCGATAAGCGAGAGCGTCTGACCCGCTCATCCTGAGTAGCCGGTGAGCTTGTCGAACGGGCGTATCGAAGGACGCACCACATCCGAGCGGTCCTTCGATACGGGCCTTCGTCAAGCTCAGTCCCTACTCAGGATGAGCGATCATCTATTTGCATAGGCCGTCCTAACGCTGCATCTGCGTAGCGGAGGGCGCGAAGTTCACCCGGCCGATCTCGCCGATCCTGCCATTCTCCATTCGGCCCTCGACCAGCTCGTAGCCGAGCAAAGCGAACACCCGATTGCCGAGGAAGATCGGCCGGGCATTGCCGTACCAGTCGGTGCACGACGCCTTGCAGGCATCGTCGACCACGCCCTCCAGGTGCGAGTCCAGCTCGCCGCCGCGGGCGAAGCGGCGATTGTCGCGGCGCAGGAAGAGCATCGAGGCGGCGCTGCCGAAGAAGCGCCGATAGGCCTCGGGCGCCGACCGCGAGATCGGCAGGCCGAGCAGGCCGGACGCGCCTTCCGGGTCGTTCGGCCGGAAGAAGAAGGCGTGGCTGCGGGTTTCGCCTTCCGAGGCCGCGGGCAGGGTGAAGACGTCGCCGCGCACCGGCGCGGCGCGCGGCGGCAGCTCGATCGCGGTGAAGCCGAGCCTGCCGCCGGCGCCTTCGCCGATCACCACGCCGTCCCGGCCGAGCAGGTCGATCCGGTCCACTGCGTGGCTGAGCTGGATCCGCGCGGTCGCGCCGCCGCGCAGCGGTGCGACAAAGAGGGTCGCGGTCTTGGCCTCATCGCCGAATCCGCCCGCGCCATAGAGAACATGATCGCCGACGAAGCGGTTGTGGAAGTTCCACTCGTCCGCGTCGCCCGGGCTCGGCAGCCAGCGGTAGAAGCTGTCGGACGCCTGGCGCGAGCCGTCGCCGAGCGCGGCGATCGGCAGGCGCAGCAGGGCGACACCGCCGGCGCTGATCTCGGGATGGAACATCGCGTCGCCGCCGCCTTCCTTGCGGACGAGGACGTTCACCACGCCGGCCGGCGCATCCTCGCGGAACGAGAATTGGTCGACCGGGCTGCCGTGCGTGCCGATCGCCGAGGGCCGCTCGCGCCCGAAGGGCAGCCGGTAGAGGAACGCCTCCGGCTCGCCGCGGCGAAGGTCGCGCTGGGTCCAGTCCGCGACCCAGAGATAGACCGCGTCGGCCGAGACGTAGAAGGTCCGCGATTCCGGGCCGAGCACCGCCACCGCCGAGCAATCCAGCACCGGCGCCACCAGATCGCAGGTCGTCACCGAATGGAGCGTGTCGATATCGGCGTCGCGGTCGTCGCGCATCCGCGGCGCGATATAGACCTGGGTCGCCGGCGCGATCCGGCGGAACGGCTTGTCCTCGGCGTCGCCCGGCTGCCACCGGCGCAGCCCCGGCAGCGCCTCGAGCGGATCGTCCTCCCAGCCGAGCTCGAGCGGCGTGTAGAAGATCAAGCGGGTGCCGATCAGCCGCGAGGCATAGTTGCGGTCGGAATAATAATCGTTCGACTTCAGGTGATAGGAATCGACGAAGCGCAGCCCGCCGCCCGGATCGAGCCGGAAGCGATTGATCTCGGTCCCGCCGCGTTCGTAGGAATAGCCGACGACGACCACCCAGTCGCCGTTCAGCAGCATCTCGTCATACCAGTCGCCCTGGCCGGAGACGCCCGGCGGGAAGGCATTGATCGTATCGACCGGCCGCATCCGGCCGCCGCCCAATGAGACGGTGAACAATCGCCCGCGGCGCAGGATGACGAGGAACTCGCCGTTCGTCTTGACGATGTCCCCCTCGTCGACATTCGCCTCCTGGTTGTTGGTGATGGTGGGCTGCGTGTTGGCGAGATTGGGGCTGGCGGTGCGGGTGCCGGTGACGACGACATTGCCTTGCGCTTCATAGCCCGCTTGGGGCGGGGCGGGCGCCGCAGCGGACGGCGCGGCGACCATTGCGGGCGACGGAGGTGGCGGAGGCGGCGGCGGAGGCGGAGGTGGCGGAGGCGAATTGTCCCGGCCGCGGCGCAGATAGCGGCGCAGCTCGGCGTCCGTGCGGAAGGCGACGAGGCCACCAGAGGCGTGAGGACCAGCGGTGGCGCGACGGGTCGCGGGGGCCGGGTGGGCCGAAGCGGGTGCGGCCGGCAATGAGGTGAGGACCAAAGAGAAAGCCAAACCGGCGAGGGCCCGCCCGCCCAGCTGCCGAAGGAGAATCGAGCCCACGTTCCACCCCTCCCTAAAGCTTGTTACAACATATCATTCGAGAAATGGCTCGAATGCAAGGGGAGAATTGGGAGTGCGTCGCTAAAGCTATTTCGATTTCGAAGGCCGATGGATTCTCCCTCTCCCTATGGGGGAGGAGGCCAAAGGGATCGAGTGTCGAGTCGGCCTAATGCCGCTGCGCCGCCGACCTTTCGCGCACGGCGCGGAACTCCGAGCCCTCGCGCCACTGCGGCCAAGCCCGCGAGAAAGCGAGCGTCCGTCCGATCCGGTAGGCGAGGCTCACGTCCTGCGCGGCGCCGCGCAGGTCCCAGCTCGGCGACCATTCGTCGCAAGTCTGGTGGTAGCAATGGGCGGTGAACTCGGTGACCCAGCGGTCGCCCGCCTCGCGTCCGCCATTGACCAGATCGACGCCGCCGCCGAGTGCCATCAGCAGCAGCACCGGCACGCCGCGCTTGGCGAAGGGGAAATGGTCGGCGCGGTAGAAGAGGCCGCGCTGCGGCTGCGCGTCGGGAGTCACCGTCCGGCCCTGGCTCGCCGCCATCCGCGTCATCAGCTCCTCGAGGTCGCTCTGCCCCTGGCCGATCAGAATCACGTCGCGCGCCGGCCCGACCGACTGCAAGGTGTCGAGGGTGATGTTCGCGACCATCGTCTCGGCCGGATAAAGCGGGTTCGCCGCTTCATATTCGGAGCCGAGCAGCCCGCGTTCCTCGCCGGTCCAGGCAGCGAACAGCAAGGTGCGGTCGGGCCGCGGGCCGGCGGCGAACAGGCGCGCCATTTCCAGCACGCCGGCGAGCCCCAGCGCATCGTCATGGGCGCCGTTGCGGATCGTGTCGCCGCGCGCGTCGGGCGGCCCGATGCCGTAGGCGTCCCAATGGCCGGAGAACATGATCCGTTCGTCGGCATGGCGGCTGCCGGTCAGCTTTGCGATGACGTTGTGGCTGTCGAAGCGGTGGCTGGTCACCGGCAGGTCGGCGGAGAAGGTCGCGCCGAGATCGACCGGGCGGAAGCTGCCGCTGCGCGCCTGCCGCTTCACCGCGTCGAAATCGAGCCCGGCGCGGCGGAACAGGTCGACGGCGACGTCGCGCTGGATCCAGCCCTGGAGCAGCACCGGCTGCGTCGCATTGGGGCCGAGCACGACATTATAGCCTTCGCCGGTCGGCGCCTGCACGGTGTTCCAGCCATAGCCGGCGCCCTCGCTCTCGTGGATGACGAGCGCGCCGATCGCGCCGCGCCGCGCCGCTTCCTCGAACTTGTAGGTCCAGCGGCCGTAATAGGTCATCGCCCGCCCGCCGAACCGGCCGGCGACCGGCTCGCTTGGCCCCGCCTCGAAATCGGGATCGTTGACCAGGAACACCGCGATCTTACCGTGCAGGTCGACGTCGCCGAAATCGTCCCACTGCCGCTCGGGCGCGTTGACGCCGTAACCGACGAAGACCAGCGGCGCGTTCTGGATCCGCACCCGGTCGGTCTCGCGCACCGTGCTCACATAGAGGTCGCGCGGCGATTGCAGGCTGAGGCTCTGGCCGTGGCTGGCCACGGTGAAGCTCGCCTGCGCCGGCACCTGGGTGCGGATCATCGGCACCCGCTGGGTCCAGCCGCCATTCTCGCCGCCCGGCTCCAGCCCGAGCGCCCGGAACTGCTCGGTCAGCCAAGCCACCGCGCGAGTCTCGCCTTCAGTGCCTGGCGCGCGGCCCTGCATGTCGTCGGCGGCGAGCTCACGCGTCCAGTCGGACAAATGCTGCGGATCGACCGGCGTCCAGGAGGCGGGCGTACCCGGATCGGTGCGCGGGACGACGGTCGCGCAGGCGGCGAGCGCGAGCACGAGAAGGAGCGGAATCAGCTTTCTCATGCGCGCCTCATTGGCACTTTTCGTTGGCGGCACAAGGCTGCTAGACCTCGGTGTTATTGGCACCAATTCGCTCATCCTGAGTAGGGACCGAGCCTGGCGAGGGCCCGTATCGAAGGACGTCCTTCGATACGCCGTTTCGACAAGCTAAGCGGCTACTCAGGATGAGCGAGTGAAATCATTCGGAGTTCCCATGCGCCTCGCCGCTTTGCTTCTTCTCCCCCTCGCCGCCATCGCCTCCGCCCAGCCCGCTCCCGTCCTTCACTATCCCGACACCGCCCGCGGCGACGTGGTCGAGGAGCAGTTCGGCGAGCGTGTCGCCGATCCCTATCGCTGGCTCGAGAACGACGTGCGCCGCGACGACCAGGTCCGCGCCTGGGTGAACGCGCAGAACCAGGTCACCCAGTCCTTCCTCGCCACGCTGCCGGCCCGCGCCGCCTTCCGCGCGCGGATGACGCAGATGTACGATTACGAGCGCTTCGGCATTCCCGAGGTGAAGGGCCATCATGTTTTCTACACCCGCAATGACGGGCTGCAGAACCAGTCGGTGCTCTACGTCCGCGACAGCCTGAATGCGCAGCCGCGGATGCTGCTCGATCCCAACACCTGGTCGCAGGACGGCGCCACCGCGCTCGCCGAATGGCAGCCGTCGGAGGACGGCAGCCACCTGCTCTATTCGATCCAGGACGGCGGCACCGACTGGCGGACCGTGCGCGTGCTCGACGTCGCCACCGGCCGGCCCACCGGGGACGAGGTGCGCTGGGTGAAATTCTCCAACCTCGATTGGGCGAAGGACGGCTCCGGCTTCTTCTACTCCCGCTTTCCCGAGCCCGGCGAGCATCAGTTCCAGCAATTGAACGAGAACCAGAAGGTCTATTTCCACCGGCTCGGCACGCCGCAGAGCGAGGACCGGCTGGTCTTCGAGACGCCCGACCATCCGCGCTGGAACAACAATGCCGAGGTCTCCGAGGACGGGAACTGGCTGATCGTCAGCTCTTCGGAGGGCACCGACGCCCGCTACGAGATCACCCTGATCGACCTCGCCCATCCGGGCCGTCCGCCGCGCCGGCTGATCACCGGCATGGAGAATGACTGGAACTATCTCGGCAATGCGGGGAACGTCTTCTACTGGCGGACCAACAACGGCGCGCCGTGCCAGCGCATCGTCGCCACCGACGTCTCGCAGGACCGACTGCAGATCCGGGAGATTGTGCCGCAGGACGCGGCGACGCTGGAAGGCGCCTCGATCGTCGGCAACCGGCTGATCGCCGAATATCTGGTCGACGCGAAGAGCGAGGTGCGCACCTTCGGCCTCGACGGCCGCCGGATCGGCGCGGTCGCCTTGCCGGGGATCGGCAGCGCCGGCGGCTTTCGCGGCGACCAGTCGTCGAGCGATACCTTCTACAGCTTCGCCAGCTACAACCGGCCGGCGACGATCTACCGCTACGACAGCGCCACCGGCCGGACCAGCGTCTTCGCCCAGCCTCGGCTCCATTTCGATCCCAACCAGTTCGTCGTCCGCCAGGCCTTCTATCCCTCGCGCGACGGCACCCGCATCCCGATGTTCCTGGTCCATCGCCGCGGCCTCGACGTGCGCCATCCGCAGCCGACTTTGCTCTACGGCTATGGCGGCTTCGACATCAGCTCGACGCCCGCCTTCCAGCCGCGCTGGATGACCTGGGTCGACATGGGCGGCGTGCTCGCGGTCGCCAATATCCGCGGCGGCGGCGAATATGGCGAGGCCTGGCACGATGCCGGCCGGCGGGCGAACAAGCAGAACGTGTTCGACGATTTCATCGCCGCCGCCGAATATCTGGATCGCCAGCACATCGCCTCGCCGCGCACGCTGGCGATCGAGGGGCGTTCGAACGGCGGCCTGCTGATCGGGGCGGTGGTGAACCAGCGCCCGGACCTGTTCGCCGCGGCCTTGCCCGGCGTCGGCGTGATGGACATGCTGCGCTTCGACCGCTTCACCGCGGGCCGCTATTGGGTCGACGATTACGGCTATCCGAACCGCGAGGCCGATTTCCGGATCCTCAGGCGCTATTCCCCCTATCATAACATCCGGGCGGGCGTGCATTACCCCGCGGTGCTGGCCACCACCGCCGACACCGACGACCGCGTCGTCCCCGGCCACAGCTTCAAATATATCTCGGCGATGCAGCATGCCGATCCGAACGGCGCGCCGCACCTGATCCGGATCGAGACCCGCGCAGGCCACGGCTCGGGCAAGCCGACCGACAAGCAGATCGAGGAGTTCAGCGACATGTACGCCTTCATCGCGCATTTCACCGGCATGCGCGTGCCCGCGGCGACGGCGGCCGCACCGCGGACGGCACGGCGGTGATCCGCGTCGGGCTCTCTTTGCTGGCGCTGGCCTGGGGCGGCGCCGCGGCGGCCGCCGGGCCGGCGTCGGTGCCGTTCGTCGGCTGCCCCTCGGACGGACAGCAGGGGCCGCAGCCGGCGCCGCGCCGCGGTGCCGTGCCCGCGGTGCCGGCGGCGGCCGCGGCGCAGCTCGCTTATTATGCCTCGGGCGACCTCGGCGTGCTGGCGCCGCGCGGCTGGAACTGCTTCGGTCTCTACGGCTCCAACGGTTCGATCCTGATCGTGACGCCGGAGCCGCATGGCGCGCGCGATCTGCTGGCCTCACCTTCCTCGCCGCTGCGCGGGCCGGCCGTGCAGATGAGCTCCAGCGTGGGCGGGACCTCCGGCCGTTTCGAAGTCGCCAACGTCATTGCGCGCGCCTTCCCCGCGCAAATGGCGTTTGCCCGGCGCGTTGCCGCCGAAGGAATCGGCGATCCGCTGCCGCGCGGGCCCTATCCGACGGACCATATGGTGCGGTTGCGGCCGAATGCGGTCGGCTACACAACGCCGGCCGGCCGTGAGGGGCTCGGCACCGACAGCAGGCTCGTCCCGAGCGATCGGCCGATCGACGGCGTGGCGGTCCTGGATACGAGCGGCGATTGGAATCTGCTCAAGCTCGACGTCCGCCTGCCGGCCGCGCAGGCAGGGCTCGCGACGCCGATCCTCAATGCCGAGCTGCCGCGCCGGGGGGTCAGGCGCTGATGGCTGCGGTTGAATTCCGCTAATGTGAGCGTTCAGCTAAGGCTCAGGAAAAATGTGGGAAACACGGCTTATTGGATAAGCGTTAACCACCCCGAGTCGAAACGTCTTAACGGGAGCCCGTCATGCTCAGGAAACTCATGTTCGGTGCGCTGGCTGCGACCACCGCCCTCACCGCGCTGCCGGCGGCCGCCGACGCGCAATATTATCGCGGCTATTACGGCCGCGACCATTACCGCGGCTATGATCGCGGCTACGACCGTGGCTACTACCCCCGCCATCGCTCGCACACGAGCGTCTATATCGGCTACGGCCCGAGCTATTATGGCGGCTATTACGGCCCGGCTTATTACGGCCCGAGCTACTACCCGAGCTATTACGGCAGCTATTATCCGTCTTACTATCGCGGCGGCTATTACGGCCGGGGCTATTATCGCGACGGCTATTACGGCTGCGACAACGGCACGACCGGCGCGATCGTCGGCGGCGCCGCGGGCGCCCTGATCGGCCGGGAGATCGGCCGCGACGGCGGCCGCTATCGCTACCGCTACCATCGCGGCGGCGGCACGACCGGCGCGATCATCGGCGGCGCCCTCGGCGCCCTGGTCGGCAGCGAGGCGAGCCGCTGCTAAAGCGGATCGACCTTCCGAACCTGTTCAGCCCCTCCCCGGTCGCCGGGGAGGGGCTTTTCATGTCGGCTTATTCCACCGCCTTCGCGAGATTGCCGACGATCATCGTCCAGCCCTGGCGGGTACGGTCCTCATAATCGGCCCAGACGCCCTCGTGCCGCAGGGTGAGGAGGGAGCCGTCGCCGTCCGGCGCGATGTCGACGCTGACCCGCGTCCGCTCCGCACTGAAGCTGGTCCAGAAATCGAAGACGAGTCGGCGCGGCCGGTCGAGCTCCAGATATTCGCCATGATGCTCGGCGAGGTCGGCGCCGCGCCGCTCGACGACCAGGAAGCGGCCGCCGACCCGCGGCTCGACCTCGACCTTCTCCATCACTCCGTCGGGCGTGGCGAACAGCCAGCGGCCGAGCCCGTCCGGGTCGAGCCAGGCGTCGAACACCCTCTCCGGCGGTGCGGCGATGCGGCGCTCGACGGTGACGCTGACATTGTCCGCCATGGCTCAGCCCTCCTCCGCCATCCGCGCGCGGCGCGCCTGCTCGGCTTCGTTCGGCTCGGCGAGCTGGAAGGAGCCGGTGCGGATCGGGCCGCTCGGCCGATAGATCGCCATGATCACGCCGGTGGTGGAGGTCCGGCTGGAGACCAGCTCCAGCTCGCCCGCCGGCGCCCGGTCGCC
>JAFAZM010000369.1 GCA_019239785.1 Sphingomonadaceae bacterium | reverse complement strand
TGGATCTGCTCGCTCCACCGGCGCGCGGAGGAGGCGGGGATCGAGCTGCCCGCCGAGGCCGATCTCGCTTTGCTCGACGAGGAGGAGCTGGCTTTGGTCCGCCTCGCCGCCCAATTCCCGCGCACGATCGAGGCCGCCGCCGCCGCGCACGAGCCGCACCGCATCGCCTTCTGGCTCGGCGAGCTGGCCGCTTCGTTCCACGCGCTCTGGAACAAGGGTAATGACGACCCCGAAAAGCGTTTCCTCCTGGCACAAAGTCCCGAATTGACACGGGCCCGGCTGGAATTGGCCGGCGCGATCGGGCAGATTGTGCGGAACGGCCTCTCCGTCATGGGCGTGACGGCGGCCGAGGAGATGCTGTGATGAGCCGAGAGACCGGGCAGGACAATCACGAGCACGAGCTCGAAGTGGGCGACGAGGATCGCCTGCCCTGGCTCGAGGCGGTCGAGGAGGATGAGGATGGCGGCGGCGGCCCCTCCGTGGCCAAGCTGATCGCCGCGATCGTCATCGGCCTGGTCGCGATCGGCGTGATCGTCGGCGGCCTGTTCTGGCTCGGCAACCGCAACCAGCAGGGCGGCAATGGAGAGATCATCGCCGCGCCCGAGGGCGACTACAAGGTCCGGCCCGAAAATCCCGGCGGCATGAACGTCTCCGGCGAAGGCGAGGTCGCCGCCGCCGCCAGCGCCGGCGCGACTCCGCAGGGCAATCTCGCGCTCAACGCGCCCGAGACGCCGGTCACCCAGGCGCCGCGCCCGGCCGCGCCCGCACCGGCTGCGCCGGGACCGACCGCCCAGGCGCCGGCGCCCCAGCCTGCCCGTCCGGCCCCGGCCCCCGCGCCGGCGCCGCAGCGTCCGGCGCCCGCGCCGCAGCAGCCCGCCGCCGCCGGCCCCGGCGGCACCATCCAGCTCGGCGCCTTCTCCAGCCAGGCCGCCGCCGGCCAGGCCTGGGGGAACCTCTCCGGCCGCTTCCGCTACCTCGCCCCGCTCAATCACAGCGTCGTCCCGGTCCAGGCCGGCGGCCGCACCCTCTACCGCCTCCGCGCCTCCGGCGCCGGCGCCGCCGACGTCTGCCGCCGGCTGCAGGTGGCTGGGGAGGCCTGCTCCACGGTGGGGTGACTCGGCCGCCGTTACGACGCGCTGGCCACCGACGCCATGACAGGCTCGTCACTCCGGGCTTGACCCGGAGTCCATCTTCTTGACGGAGTCGCTGCGAGAGAGGGCCGGCGGGCTTGAACTAGGGCAGGGGGATGTCGGTGCCCGGCAGAACCCCCTTTTATTCTCGAAAAAGAGAAAGCATTCTAAAGTTGTCGCTTCGACACCGTCGGCAGGGGCTTTTCGACGTGACACGCCGCGCCATCCGTCGCCTGCTGCCGGTTCTGGGCCTGCTCCTCCCGTCGCTCGCCCTCGCGGCGCCGGCGCGCGCCCAGACGGTGGAGGAGATCGCGCAAACCTGCCGCCGCGTCGGGGACGTGCCGAGCCGGGAGGGGGCTCCGCAGTTCATCCGCATCGATGCCGACGCCGCCGCGCAGCTGGCCCAAATCGGGCTCGATCGCGCCGCCATCTTCGATCGCATGGCGGAGACCGCGGTCCCGGAGACGTTGGGCTGCTGGGCGATGCCGACCGGCAATTTCGATTCCCAGCTGATCTCGGTCGGGATGTCGCAATGGAATTACGGCACGGGCAGCCTGCAGCCGGTGCTCGCCGCCTGGCGCGATGGCTTCCGTTCGCGCCGCCGCTTCCATCGGGCGCTCGCCGCCCTCGCCCCGACCTATGGCGCCTTATTGTTCTCGCGGGACTGCCTGGCCGTGCCGGTGCGGGAGCCATGCCGTGCCGGGATCCTCACCGCGCAGGATGAAGCGGGGCGGCTCAATCCCGTCATGACGGCCGAGCTCACCGCGCTCTTCGAAAGCGATGCGATGCTGCAGGTGCAGGCGGATGCCTATGTCCGGCTGCTGCTGTTCGTGCGCGGGGAGCTGCTGCGCGTCTTTCCCCCCGGCCAGATCACGATTCGCA
Source organism: Sphingomonadaceae bacterium (assembly GCA_019239785.1). GTDB lineage: Bacteria > Pseudomonadota > Alphaproteobacteria > Sphingomonadales > Sphingomonadaceae > Allosphingosinicella. Next base: position 1,027 of record JAFAZM010000369.1, on the reverse strand, counting down.
AGGTGCGCTGGGCGATCGACACGATCGTGCAGCAGCGGCAGCTCCCGCCGGACGAGGACATCGCCCGTCTCCGCGCCAAGCTGGCGGCGATGCCGGCAGCGGAGCGATGGCCGCGGCTGCGCGCGATCTTCGCCTGGTACGAGGCGCTCGCCCGCACGATCGACCAAGACGGCATCGTCCGCGATTATCAATGGAATGTCGAGCAATGGTCGTGCCTGATAGATTGGGGCCTGATCGATCCGGAGCAATATGAGCTGCTCCACCTCACCTTCCTGCGGAGCCGCACCGCTATCGGCAACAGCGGCCGGTGGCAGGCTTTGACCTTCTCCCGGCGCGGCCGGATCATCCTAGGCGTCGGCAGCGTCGGCGGCCGGCGGGAGGGCGAGTGCCCCGGGCCGCACGCGGCCACGCGCGGATGAGCCTCCTGATCTTCCTCGGCTTGCTCGCGGGCTTGGTTGCGCTCGCCGTCATCGTGAACCGGCTGCGAGGCGTGCGCGCGCACTATCTCGAGGATTGGCGGCCCGACGCCGGCGAGCGGATCCTGTTTCGGGACGACGAGGCCGACACGTTCGTCGTTCCGGTTAACCGGGCACGCTACGGCTGGTACAAGCGGCTGCGGCGCGGCACCGTGATCGCCACCGACCGGCGGATCCTGGCCGGGGCGAAGACACTCTTCGGCGGGAAGCGGATGCTCCAGTTCATGCTCTACCCGGGCGCCGCGCCGGACGGCCGGTCGGCAAAGCTCGACGGCGGCCTGTTCACGCGCGGCTATCGGACACTGGCTATCGTGCCCGGGGCCGTCGAGCGCGTGCCGGACGAGGCGCGGCCCTATCTGGTCCTGAAGCCCCTGCCCGACGAGCGATCGTCGACCAACGTGGATTTCGTCCGGATCTATACCGACAAGGCGGCCGACTTCCCCGTTCCCGCGGAGACGACGTGGCCGGCGTCGGCGACTTCCCTTCCGCGACCCTCCCGCTAGATTGCGACGCGGAGGGGCGGAGCGTGGCGTCGAGCAAGGCAGCGAACG
>JAFAZM010000368.1 GCA_019239785.1 Sphingomonadaceae bacterium | reverse complement strand
AGATCGAGCACGGCGTGGTGCGCGGCACCGCCTTCAGCTTCGCCGCGGCGGGCCGGAGCTATGCGGGGACGATCGGGGATGCGGGGATGATCGGCACGGATTCGCCCTGGCGGGCGGTGCGGAGCGATTAATCTGCAGGAGACGAGCCGCTTCCCCTGGTCCCTCGCCCCTTGTGGGAGAGGGATTACGTAGTCTTAGCGAGCGTCAGCGAGCTTAGACGGAGTTGGGTGAGGGGTGGCGCTGCGAAGCAGCGCGCGAAGCTGCGCTTCGCACCCCTCACCCTGCCCTCTCCCACAAGGGGAGAGGGTGAGTCGGTGCCCCACGTCAGGCGGAGGATGCTAAGCTGCGATCGCCTTGCGGGTGCGGACGGTCGCGACGACAATGCGGTCGCGGCCCTGCTTCTTGGCGCGGAGCAGCGCCGCGTCGGCGGTGTGGACCAGGCTGTCGCCGGTGCCATGGTCGGGGAAGGCGGCGATGCCGATCGAGCAGGTGACCGGGCCGATGTCGCTTCCGTCCTGGCGGATCTGCAGCGCCTCGATTCGCTCGCGGATCTGCTCGGCGCGCTCGGCCGCGGCCTTGGCCGAGATGCCCGGCATCAGCAGCAGGAACTCCTCGCCGCCATGGCGGAAGGCCATGCCCTCGCCGCGCACCGCATGGCCGAGCACCTCGCCGACGCTGCGCAGCACCGCGTCGCCGGCTTCGTGGCCGTAGCTGTCGTTGATCCGCTTGAAATGGTCGAGATCGAGCATCAGGCAGGCGAGCGGCCGGCCGCTCTTCTCCGCCTCGCGCAGCTGCGCCTGGAGCGCCACGTCGAGCCGGCGGCGGTTGGAGAGGCCGGTCAGCGGATCGAGCAGGGCCATCGCCCGCAGCGCGTCGCGCAGCCTGAGATTGGCGAGGGCGAGGCCGATATTCTCGGCGAGCAGCTCCAGATAGACGACGAGGTCGGCCGGGTTGCGGGCGAGCGCGCTCTGCCGCTCGAAATAGATCAGCCCGATCGTCTCGCCGCGCACGGTGACCGGCACGCACAAATCGTCGGTCTCGCTCTCGCAGGCGTGCGGGCAGCGTATGTCGATCCGCTCGCCGGCGGGGCGGTGCAGCTGGCCGCGGCGCAGCGCCCAGCAGTCGCCGACCGGGAATTCCGGCGCCGAATGGTGCGGCTCGCCCCAGGAGGCGGCCTCGCGCATCAGCTGGCGATGCTCGTCGGCGATGTAGAAGCGGCCGGCGAAAGCGGGGGCGATTTCGGCGGCGAAGGTCCGTACGACCAGGGCGAGATCGCCGACCGTGTCGCAGCCCTGCAGGCGCTGGGTCATCCGGGCGACGAGGTCGCGCATCGCCTGGTCGGCGGCGCGCTCGGCCTCGAGCCGCTGCCGCTCCAGCCCGGTCTCGCGGAACACGGCGATCGCCTGGGCCATGTCGCCGATCTCGTCGACCTGGCTGAGATTGGGCGGCTCGACCGCATAATCCTGGGCGGCGAGCCGGGTGACGACGTCGGAGAGCCGCACCACCGGGTGCAGGATGCGCTGGCGGATCACGAAGACGAGGACGAACAGGAAGAGCAAGGCGGTGGCGCCGACCAATATCTCGGCGACGGTGCGCAGCCGCTGGGTCGCCGCGGTCGCCAGTGCGACGTCGGCGTCGCTGCGCTGGTCGAGCATGCCCTGGAAGCGGGTGATCGTTGCCACGATGCGGTCGACGTCGCGCTCATATTGGGGGCCGAACATGATCCGGCGCGCCTCGTCCCGCCGGCCGGCCTGCGCCGCGGCGATCGCCGCCGCCTGCTCGTCGCGCAGCTGGGCGGCATCGTGCAGGCCCTGGCGGAGCAGGTCGAGCTCGGCCGGACGGGCGCCGGCATCGCCGAGCCTTGCGATCTGCGCCTCGGCCTTATCCTCGTCCGCCGCCTCGCGCCGGTAGATGACGAGATGGGCCGGGTCGCCGTCGATCGCGTAGAGCCGGGCCTGGTCGCTCAGGCGGAAGGCGTCGACGACGACGGTCTCGGTGAGATGGTCCAGCCGCTCGCGCTGGGCGACGGCGGCGCGCTCCTGCTCCTCGGCCTGGGAGGCGAGCAGCATCGCGCCGCCCGAGACGAGGGTGAGGGCGACGGTGATCCCGTACGCCCAATTGGTGATGGTGGCGATGCGCATGGCCTGCCTCTTGAGGGCCCGGTCCTTAGCGAAGCGCTAATGGGATCTACTGGAAGATAACGATGTTTTCCGCCGGCGCGAGGGCGGGCGGACGAGGACCGCGCGGCCCCATGGCGCGGCGCGCGGCGCGGCTTCGTGTGTTGAGGGGCGACGCCGGGCGGCAGGCGAGTCAGCCGGCGCCCGATTCCCGGAGGAATCCAGCTCAGCTTCACCATCCACTTAATGGCGCGTGACGGGTGGTAGGGAGAAGGAGGAAGTAAGAAGAAGACCCTCACCCTGCCCTCTCCCGCGAGCGGGAGAGGGTAAGAACTGGAGACGCTGGTGCACCCCTTCTCCCGCTCGCGGGAGAAGGTTGGGATGAGGGTCTTGTTCTTCTTTTTCCTACGCCCGAACTGCCCTCACCCTCCCATCGCCGCTGCGCGGCGACGGGCCCCTTCCTCTCCCCGAAACGGGAGAGGAGTTGGGGGTCAGACGAACCCCAGATTCGCCCCATTGAAATTCCGCAAATTAGGCAGGATCGTCCGCAGCGCATCGTCCGGCACCCCGAACCAGTGCGCCAGCGTCGCCGCATATTGGTCGCTCGCCGTGCTTGGGAGGAGGCGGCCCTGGCCGACCTGGTCGTCGCTTTCGATCGAGATGTGCGGGGCGGTGCCGTAGAAAAGGCCGCCGCGGACGGCGCCCCCGATCACGAAATGGTGGCTGCCCCAGCCATGGTCCGAGCCGTCGCCATTGTTGACCAGGGTGCGGCCGAAATCGCTGGCGGTGAAGGCGGTGACCTTGTCGGCGACCCCGAGCTCGACCGTCGCCATGTAGAAAGCGGCCACCGCCTCGTCGAGCTTGGTCAGCAATTCGGCATGCTTGGTCGCGAGATCGCTGTGCGTGTCGAAGCCGCCGAGGCTGACGAAGAAGACCTGCCGCCGGCTGCCGAGCGCGCGGCGGGCGCCGATCAGGCGGGCGACGATCTTGAGCTGGTCGGCGAGCTCGTTCTCGCCGGGGACGATGTCGAAATTGGTCGTCAGGTTCACGCCCTCGAGCGCGCCGTTGACCACGCCTTCCATCTCGATCGAGCGGCGGGCGACGATCGCAAGCTCGTTCTCGAAATGATGCTGCGGCCGCGCCTGGGTGATCAGCTGCTGCAACGCCTCGCCGATCGCCGGCGAGGCGTAGAGCGGGTCGCGGATCGGCTTCACCGGGATCGCGCCCAATGGGCTGATCTGATATTGCAGCGCCTGCTCGCCCGAGACGAAGACGGCATTGCCCGCCGCCGAGACGCAGGTGAGCAGGGCATGGCCGTTGCCGGACAGAGCGAGGTCGCCGAACCGCCCGCCCCAGCCCACTGTCGCCCCTTCGCTGCCGTCCGCCTGCCAGACCGATTGCTGGTCGTTGTGGCTGAACAATTTCGGCGGCAGCGGATAGAGGGCGCGGTTGTTGCCGTCATATTGGGCGCGGGTCAGCGGCGTGACGAGCGGGCCGACATTGAGCTGGACCGCCATCTTGCCGCCGTCGAACAGCACCTTGAAGCGCGGCAGCTGCGGCGCGAACGCATATTGGAGATGGTCGGTCAGCGGCTGCGGCACGCGCGGCGCGATCAGGGTCGGGGTGAGATCCTCGTGCCGGTAGGAGATCGCGCCCCGGATGTTGAGATAGCGGCCGTAATTGGCGACGTCGTAGGGCACGAGCGTGTTCGCATGGTCGTTGCCGCCGAGCAGGAAGATGCAGACCAGCGCCTTGTAATCGTCCTCGCCCGAGGCCTGCGCGGCGGCGGCCTCGCCGATCGCGGCGAGGTTCATCGCCAGCGGCGCG
>JAFAZM010000332.1 GCA_019239785.1 Sphingomonadaceae bacterium | reverse complement strand
GGGCGCCACCAAGGCGGCGAACGGGCAATAGCTGAGCCCCTCGACCCGGATCGTGCCGTCCGCGGCGGGCGGTGAGGGCGCGGCCGGCGGCTGCGGCACCGCGGGCGGGGGCGGCGAAGGCGAAGGTCCGGGCGCGGCCGGGGCCGGCGTGGGCTTCTTCTTGCCGAACAGGCGGCTGAAGATCGACATGGAATTCCTCCCCTCGTCGAGCGCACCGGGCCGCGGCGCGGCACATGTTCGTCTCTGGTCTGGCCCCGCGGTCGCCATGACTTCGGCAATATTGATCGATTGTTACGCGCACGCAATCGTCATCTGGCACAGCGCGGATGTACCGGGCTCGCGCCGCGCGCGTGACTGACCGCCGCTCAGAAGCCGAAATAGTCGGGGCAGCGGGGGAATTGGCCGTCGGGCATGTAGACTCCCTGCGCCCCGTTCCAGGCGACGCGGAAGCGATAGCTGCATTCCCGGTCGACCGCCCAGCGCACGTCCGATCGCCGCAGCGGGATCTGCCGGTCCAGCTCGCGCTCCAACACCCCATGGGCCGGCCAGGTCCGCGCCAGCGCGACGAACAGGAAGTGCGGCGGCCCCGCCCCCGTCCCCGGGTCGAGCGTTAGCGTGCCGGTGTAGAGCGCCTTGTTGATGCAGGCGCCGAACCGCCGCCGCCGGTCCCCCGGATGGAGGCAGGCGTAGAGGCCGTTATAGGCAAAGGTCGGCACCTCCAGCACCTGCCGGAGCGAGGCCCGCCCCGGCGCGGCGCGGACGAGGACGAGCCGAACGAAGCGCCATTCGCCCTGCGGATTGGCGCCCTCGTCGACGCGTTCGACGCCGAGGATCGCCGCGCCGTCGCGCTCGATCACGATATGCGGCCAGATCGACAGGGTCGTCGTCTCATTCTCCGGCGCGGCGATCTCAAGCGACTGGGGCGCCGCCGCGCCATTGCTCAGCTCGAGCCGCCAGCCGGCGCCGGCCGCGCCGCGCCGCAGCCGCGCGCACCAGCGGTGGTCCGCGGTGCAATGCAGGGTGAAGGGGTCGGCCCGCTCGCGCGTCCACGCCGGGAAGGGGAACAGGCGATTGCCGGCACGGTCGGCGCCCGAAGCGGGCCCGAGCTGCGCTGGCGCTACAGTGCCAAGGGCCGTCAGCGCCAGTGCCGCGAAGATCGCCTTCTGCATCGGCTTTCCCTCCCCCAGAGACGCGCATGGTTTAGCGCAAGCGCGGCCGGGCACCAATGACTCCCATCCTGCCTCCCTGGCCGCCCGGAATACCGCCGCGGCTACAAGCGCCATAGCGAGCCAAGTTGGTGCGCAGCGTGTTTGCTGATCTTGTGGCCTCCTAAAGGATGTCGCGGTCGAGCCTTGGAGGCCTCAGGCACGTTTCAAACCACCGAGATGGATCAGGCTGTGCTCTTCTCAAGGAAAGCAGCGGCACAGCCCACGTGAGTTTGTGTGTAACCGCCTGACGGCATTATTGTTTGTGTGCCGGATCCTGGGCGCTGTGAGATGAGGTCGCTAGCGGGCACCGCTCGGCGACATTATTGCCTGCCATCCACAATAGGAGAACCCCTACACCGACGAGCGCGAGCCAAGTCGGTGCCGCGGACAAGGCCTGCAGAAAGCCTCTGATTGCCTCCAGGATTGCGAGCGGCGTGGCAGGTGTTGCCCCCGCTGCGGTCGTAAGTTGGGGGTTTTTGCGAAGCGCAAGGATAAGCGAGACGATCGCTAGCGCGAATCCTAGAAGGATTCCCCCAATGATAGCCCAATATCCGGCACTAAATAGAAAATCAAAATAGTCTTTGCAGGGATCGGTCATATCGGCCTCCATTTCGAGCCGGGATTGCTAGCGGAAGAGCTGGAAGGGTACGCCGACAAATACGCCGGCGTTGAACTCACCCTCGCGCCCTCCACCAGGTGCTCTGCGATTGACGTATCCAAGCCGCACGCCACCTCTGAGCCTGTGGCTCGCGTCTTGGGCGAGGTAAATCGGCACATTGATGGAATAGGAATGTTCTCGGAGGTCGGCGCTCAGCTCTGGCGCTATGGCGACTGCGGCTGGGCCGTCATCGCGAGCGCGGAAAGCGTGCCGTAATTCGAGTGCTATGACCGTATGGCGACTGACATCGGGCCGGCCATCGGGGCCGGTCAAACACTGCTGCTGCGTCGCATTGATCGTTTGACACAGCGTTACGGGGCCATGCGCATTATAGCGCCGTGAAAAGGTGAACGACCCGGTGACGGAGGTGAGGGAATGAGTGAAGATCGCTCCGCCGAACAGCGTGCCTGAGTAGCCGAAGCGCGATACCTTCGAGAGTGAAAACGCGGCCCGATCCAAGTAACTGAAGCGGTCCTGATTAGCACCGATCTCGACGCCGACGAACGGGAAAACCGGGGCGAACCGGCCACGATTGAATTCGTCGAACCGGTCGCGATTGTAGCGCCAGATCAGGTCCGAGACGCCTGGAGAATCGGGGTTGTCCAGATTGCAGACCTGTGCTCGCCGCGCAGCGTTGAGAGCGGGATCGTTCTGGCAGACGGATACTGCCTGCTCGATGATCCCATTTTCGTTTTCGAGGGCTGCGCCCTCTGGGCTTCGCGTGTGCCCGAAAAATTGAGTGAAGTTTAGTTTGAGCTCAGTGCCGCCAGGGAACCCGGTTAGGCCCAGCAATTCATTATCGCCCTCTTTATCCTGGATCGACGTCGCAAGTCGCAGCGAAAACTGCGAATAAGATAAGCCGTCGCCGGCTGGGCTCGTGCTGAAGGTCCAAGCGAGGCTGGCGACTTTGTCGTCCGCGCTGGCGAGCAGCTGGATCTCGGGCAAGGCTGCTGCGCCCAATGCGCGGTCGTTCGGTCCGCCGCTTGCGACCCGATTAATATCGAGGCTGGCCGTCGCGGCAGGCGTCGGTGGCGCGCTCGCCGGCCCCTGCTGCTGCGCAAGGGCGCTACCTTCGCCGACAAGGAGTGCGAGCGCGGACGAGGACAGGAAGAGAATGCGCATGATATTTTTCCCGCCTAAAGGGTGACCTTGATCCGGTCGTATCCGACAGGAGCACCGTTCGGGATCTTGGAGGCATTGCGAGCCGCGACTACATCGCCGTTCTTGCGGAGAACCTGGACCTTCATGGAGCCACCCGGCTCGCCAAGCATGGACCACTCAAGATAATGCTGAGCCCCCCCACCAGGGTGAGTTATTTCTCCTCGGTCGTCCTCCATGTCGACGCCCGTTCCGCGGAACACCATGTGGTAACCGCTGATGTTCGCCTTTGACGACACCACCACGTCCAGTTTTTCTTCGGCCATCATCGCCTCCTTCGATGAATGCCATGCTAATGCGGTGTCGGCCTTGGACGCGTGACGGCCGTCACGCCCGTCTCATTCACTTTCCCCACCGCTCGGCCTTGCCTCTGCGCCCCCGCGAACCCACATCGCCCTGACCGCGTTGACGCCCGGGGCGTCGCCCACTAACAACAGAACAAATCTGGAACAGCCTTGGCTATGCTGACTCACCTCGCTCAACTTAGGTGCACAATATGTTGACCCACCTGAGCGTCCGCGGCGCGCGCGAGCACAATCTCAAGGATGTCGACGTCGACATCCCGCGCGAGACGCTGACGGTGATCACCGGCCTCTCCGGCTCGGGCAAATCCTCTCTCGCCTTCGACACCATCTATGCCGAGGGGCAGCGCCGCTACGTCGAGAGCCTCAGCGCCTATGCGCGCCAGTTCCTCGAGATGATGCAGAAGCCCGACGTCGATCATATCGAGGGCCTCTCGCCAGCGATCTCGATCGAGCAGAAGACGACCTCGCGCAACCCGCGCTCGACGGTCGCCACCGTCACCGAGATCTACGATTACATGCGCCTGCTCTGGGCGCGGGTCGGCATCCCCTACAGCCCGGCCACCGGCCTGCCCATCTCCGCGCAGACGGTCAGCCAGATGGTCAACCGGGTGATGGCGCTGCCCGAAGGCACGCGCCTCTATCTGCTCGCCCCGGTCGTCCGCGGCCGCAAGGGCGAGTATCGCAAGGAGCTGGCCGAATGGCAGAAAGCCGGCTTCACCCGCGTCCGCATCGACGGCAAATTCTACGAGATCGAGGACGCCCCCGCGCTCGACAAGAAATACAAGCACGACATCGAGGTGGTGGTGGATCGCCTGGTGGTGCGCGAGGGGATCGAGACGCGGCTGGCGGACTCGCTCGAGCAGGCGCTGAAGCTGGCCGACGGCCTCGTCTATCTCGACCCAGCAGATCCTAAAGCCCTCCCCCTTGATGGGGGAGGGTTGGGTGGGGGTGGACTCTCCGCCGGCACTGAGCCCGAAACCAACGCCACCCCACCCCAACCCTCCCCATCGAGGGGAGGGAGCGCGTCGTCGCATGTCTCGGAAGCCCACGCCCACTTCCGCGTCCCCTCCGAGCTCGACGATATCGAAGGCCCCAATGCCTCCGCCGTCGAGGCGGCAGGCGCCGACAATAGCTCCGCCCGCACCGGCGTCGCCAAAGCGCTGGAGGAAGCCCACGAACGCCAGGTCCTCGCCGACAACGCCCCCCCGGGCCGCATCACCTTCTCCGAGAAATTCGCCTGCCCGATTTCCGGCTTCACCATCGCCGAGATCGAGCCGCGCCTGTTCAGCTTCAACGCGCCGCAGGGCGCCTGCCCGGGCTGCGACGGGCTCGGCGAGAAGCAGCTCTTCGATCCGGAGCTGATCGTCCCCAACGAGGCCCTGAGCATCAAGAAGGGCGCGATCGTCCCCTGGGCGCGCTCCAACCCGCCCTCGCCTTATTACATGCAGGTGCTGGGCAGCCTCGCCCGCGAGTTCGGCTTCGATCTCGACACCCCCTGGCGCGACCTGCCCGCCGAGATCCACGACATCATCCTGAACGGCACCAAGGGCCGCCCGGTCACCCTGCGCTTCGTCGACGGCCGCAAGTCCTACGAGGTGAAGAAGCCGTTCGACGGCGTGATCGGCAACCTCAACCGCCGCATGCTGCAAACCGAATCCGCCTGGATGCAGGAGGAGCTTTCCAAATATCAGTCGCCCGCCCCCTGCGAGACCTGCCACGGCGCCCGCCTCCGCCCGGAGCCGCTCGCGGTGAAGATCGCCGGCGAGCATATCAGCCAGGCGACCGCCCGCTCGGTCCGCCACGCGCTCGAATGGTTTTCCACCCTGTCGGAGAAATTGACCCCGACCCAGAACGAGATCGCCCGCGCCATCCTCAAGGAGATCAACGAGCGGCTCGGCTTCCTCAACAATGTCGGCCTCGACTATCTCGACCTGAACCGCACCTCGGGCACGCTCTCCGGCGGCGAGAGCCAGCGCATCCGCCTCGCCAGCCAGATCGGCTCCGGCCTCTCCGGCGTGCTCTACGTGCTCGACGAGCCGAGCATCGGCCTCCACCAGCGCGACAACGATCGGCTGCTGGTCACGCTGCAGCGGCTTCGGGATCTCGGCAACACCGTCCTCGTCGTCGAGCATGACGAGGATGCGATCCGCCATGCCGATTACGTGATCGACATGGGCCCGGGCGCCGGCATCCACGGCGGCCATATCGTCTGCCAGGGCAAGCTCGACGAGGTGCTCGCCTGCACCGACAGCCTCACCGCCGATTATCTCACCGGCCGCCGCAACGTCCCGCTGCCCGGCAAGCGCCGCAAGGGCAACGGCCGCAAGCTCACGGTCCACGGCGCCCGCGCCAACAACCTCAAGGACGTCACCGCCGCGATCCCGCTCGGCACCTTCACCTGCATCACCGGCGTCTCCGGCTCGGGCAAGTCGAGCTTCACCATCGACACCCTCTACGCCGCCGCCGCGCGCCACCTGAACGGCGCCCGCATCCAGGCCGGCCGGCACGAGAAGGTCACCGGGCTCGACTATCTCGACAAGGTGATCGACATCGATCAGTCGCCGATCGGCCACACCCCGCGCTCCAACCCGGCCACCTATACCGGCGCCTTCACCCAGATCCGCGACTGGTTCGCCGGCCTGCCCGAGAGCCAGGCGCGCGGCTACAAGCCCGGCCGGTTCAGCTTTAACGTCAAGGGCGGCCGCTGCGAGGCCTGCGCCGGCGACGGCCTGATCAAGATCGAGATGCACTTCCTGCCCGACGTCTACGTCACCTGCGACGTCTGCCACGGCCAGCGCTACAATCGCGAGACGCTGGAGGTGAAGTTCAAGGGCCGGAGCATTGCCGATGTGCTCGACATGACCGTCGAGGACGCGCACGAATTCTTCAAGGCGGTGCCGCCGATCCGCGACAG
>JAFAZM010000321.1 GCA_019239785.1 Sphingomonadaceae bacterium | reverse complement strand
GAACGGAGGCCGCGGGCGCCGGTCTTGCGCTCGATCGCTTTCTTGGCGATCGCGATCATCGCATCGTCAGTGAAGCTGAGCTTCACGTCCTCCATGTCGAACAGCTTCTGATACTGCTTGACCAGCGCGTTCTTGGGCTCGCGCAGGATCTGCACCAGCGCGTCGACATCGAGATCCTCCAGCGTCGCGATCACCGGCAGGCGGCCGACGAACTCGGGAATCAGGCCGAACTTCAAGAGATCCTCGGGCTCGGTATGGCGCAGCACCTCGCCGGTGCGGCGCTCGTCGGGCGCGGCGACATGGGCGCCGAAGCCGATCGACTTACCCTCGAGCCGGTCGCCGATGATCTTCTCCAGGCCGGCGAAGGCCCCGCCGCAGATGAACAGGATGTTGGTCGTGTCGACCTGCAGGAATTCCTGCTGCGGATGCTTGCGGCCGCCCTGCGGCGGCACGGAGGCGGTGGTGCCCTCCATCAGCTTCAGCAGCGCCTGCTGGACGCCCTCGCCCGAGACGTCGCGGGTGATCGAGGGATTGTCCGACTTGCGGCTGATCTTGTCGATCTCGTCGATATAGACGATGCCGCGCTGCGCCCGCTCGACATTGTAGTCCGAAGCCTGGAGCAATTTCAGGATGATGTTCTCGACGTCCTCGCCGACATAGCCCGCCTCGGTGAGCGTGGTCGCGTCGGCCATGGTGAAGGGCACGTCGAGGATCCGCGCCAGCGTCTGTGCGAGCAGGGTCTTGCCGCAGCCGGTGGGGCCGACGAGCAATATGTTCGACTTGGCGAGCTCGACGTCGGCGCCCTTCGCGCCGTGCGCCAGGCGCTTGTAGTGATTGTGGACCGCGACGGAGAGCACGCGCTTGGCGTGGCTCTGGCCGATCACATAATCGTCGAGCACCTTGCAGATCTCCGCCGGCGTGGGCACGCCGTCACGGGTCTTGACGAGGGCCGACTTGGTCTCCTCGCGGATGATGTCGTTGCACAGCTCGACGCATTCGTCGCAGATGAACACGGTGGGGCCGGCGATCAGCTTCCTGACCTCGTGCTGCGACTTGCCGCAGAACGAGCAGTAGAGGGTGCTCTTGCTGTCGCCGCCGCTCAATTTCGTCATATAATCACGGGGCTGGGCCCCTTCCCTTCGTGTCAGCGCGCCATCCTGCCGACAATTGTAGATGAGGACAATGGCCTAATCGTTAAGGCGTTCCCCGCGCGGCTTTCCGGCCACAGGCTGGCAACGCCCATGTGGCGTGCCCCCCGGGTCCCGACAAGGCCTCCGAAGCAAATGGTCGGGATCAGGCCGCAATCCGCCCCTCGCCCTTCAGCCGGGCAATGAAGGCGTCGGCGGGGACGGGCCTGCCGATCAGCCAGCCCTGGCCTGTATCGCAGCCCATTTCGGCGAGGCGGGCAAGGCAGGATTCTTCCTCGATCCCCTCCGCGACCACCTTCATGCCGAGCTCGTGCGCAAGCGCGATCGTCGAGCGGACCATGATCGCGTTGCGCGGATTGTCCGCGACGTCGGTGACGAAGCTCTTGTCGATCTTGAGCTCGGTCGCCGGCAGCGTCTGCAGGTAGGCGAGTGAGGACTGGCCGGTGCCGTAATCGTCGATCGAGATCTGGACGCCGAGCGCCCGCCAGCTGTGCAGCGCGGCAAGCGCCGTCTCGCTGTCCCGCATCGCCGCCGATTCGGTGACCTCCAGCGTCAGCAGCCCGGCCGGCAGGCGGGCTGCGGCGATCTCCGTCTCGAGCAGGGTCGCGAAAGCGGGATCGAGCAGCAGGGTCGCCGAGATGTTGACGGCGACGCCGAGCTCCAGTCCCTCGGCGCGCCAGCCGGCGGCATCCTCCAACGCCCGGCGCAGCACATGCAGGGTGAGGTCGCGCGCGCGCCCCTGCGCCTCCAGGATCGGGATGAACTTGTCGGGCGGGATCGGCCCGCGCTCCCGGTGGCTCCAGCGGACCAGCGCCTCGGCGCCATGAATCCGGCCGGAGGCGATGTCGAGCTTCGGCTGGTAGGCGTTCCAGATGTCGCCGGCGGCGAGCGCGGCGTCGAGCTCGGCGAACAAAGACAGGTGCCAGTCCGTCTCCTCGCCGGCCGCGAACCGCTCCGCCCGCCTGCCGAGCTGGCCCGCGCGTTCGGCGGCGAGCGCTGCGTCGGCGATCTGCTGGCGCACCCCGGCCGGCACCGGATCGGCGATGCCGAAGCTGAGCGCGACGTCGATCGGCCGCCCGCAATCGACCGGCGCCCGCATCAGGCCGGCAAGCGCCTCGATCCGCGCGTTGAGCGTCGCGGCGCCGTCCTCCGGCTCGATCCAGGCGAGATGCCCGTCGTCCACCCGGTAGATCGTTCCTTCCTGGCCGAAGCCCAGCCGGTCGGCGACGCGATTGACCAGGTTGACGGTCGCCTCGGGGCCGATGCCGGCGGCGATCGCGGCGAAGCGCTCGATGCGGGCGACGACGACCGGGGTCGCCGCCCCGCCAGCGGCCGCCGCCGCCAGCGCGGCGGCGTTAGGCAGGCCGGTGGCGTCGTCGACAAGCGCGCGGCAGCGGAAAACGAAGGCGGTGTGCAAAGCGAGCGCGGCGATCGCGGCCGCGGCCTGCGCGGCGAGGGCCGGCGTCAGCGCGTAGGTGAGCCCCCAATATTGCTCGGCCGCCAGCGGCAAAGCGAGCACGGCCGCAATTCCCCAGGCGAAGACGGCGGCGCGCAGCGGCCGGCTCGCGATCCGCATCGCGACGAAGATGCTCGCCAGAGCGAGCAGGAGCGGCCACAGCGCGCTTCCCGCCGCCGGCGGCGGCCCGGCCAGCAGGGTCTCGGCGCCGAGCGCCTGGATGAGGACGCCGGGGATGACGCCATAGTTCGGCACCGCATAGCGGTCGCCCATCTCGACCGCGGTCGCGCCGATGATGATCCTTTTGCCGCGGAGCGCCGCGGCCGGCACCCGGCCGGTCACCACATCGACGAAGCTGAAGCGGGGGATGGTTTCCGGATCGATCGAATAGTCGATCGCGAAGGAACCGTCGGCGGTGGCGTCGCGCTCGGCGGTCAGCGCCGCCAGCGAGGGACGCGGCAGCCCGCCGATCTCGAGCCCGAGCGGCATCTGCCGGACCTGGCCGTCCGGATCGGGGATGACGTTGACCGCGGCGAGGAAGGCATGGTCGTGCAGCTCGGGGATCGGCACGTTCTCGACCATCTCGTCGCTGTCCGCCGCGATCTGCTGGCGAAGCGCGGCGAGGATGACGCTGCCGTCCGCACGCGCGAGCGCCGCGGCGAAGGCGCCGTCATCGACCGGATTGGAATTAGAGGAGAAATCGACGTCGAAGCCGATCGTGCGTGCGCCCGCCTGGTGCAGCCGGTCGACCAGAGCGCCATGATAATGGCGCGGCCAGGGCCAGGTGGAGAGCTCGCGCAGCGAGCGCGAATCGATCTCGACGAGCGCGACTTCGCCGCTCGCGGGATGGGCGCGGATGGAGTCGCGGACGCCGCGGAGGGCCTGGTCCAGACCTTCGCCGCCGCCGAGGCTGAGCGCGAACAGCCCCGCCAGCACCGCAAGCGCGGCCGCGACGGCGCGCCGCCGGTCGAGGAAGCGATCGAGCAGGGAAGCGCGCATCCGGTTTTCTTCTTCGGTTGCGGTCGGCCGGCCGCGTCAGCCGTGCGGCGGGTGGCGGACGCCGACGCAGACCACTTCGCCCACGCAGAGGTTCAGGCCGCCGCCATTGCCGTTGCCATTCCCGGAATTGTCGTTGCCGGAATTGCCGTTCCCGTTGCCGTTGCCGTTGCCGTTACCGTTGCCCGAATTGCCGTTGTTCCCGGTGTCGGCGCCCCCGCCATTGCCATTGCCATTGCCGCCGGCATTGCTGCCATCGCCGCCGCCATTGCCGTTCCCGTTTCCGGAATTGCCATTGCCATTACCGGTGTCGCTGCCGCCGTTGCCGTTCCCGTTGCCGGTGTCGGTGCCCCCGTTCCCGTTCCCGTTCCCGCTGTCGTTACCGCTGCCGTTCCCGTTCCCGTTGCCGTTCCCGTTCCCGTTGCCGTTGCCGTTGCCGTTCCCGTTGCCGTTGCCGTTGCCGTTGCCGTTTCCATTCCCGTTTCCGTTGCCGGTGTCGGTACCGCCGTTTCCGTTCCCGTTCCCGTTACCGTTACCGCCGTTCCCGTTGCCGTTGCCGTTCCCGTTTCCGTTGCCGTTCCCGTTGCCAGGTCCGTTGTCGTCGTGATCGGCGCCGCCGTTTGCGTTCCCGTTGTTGCCGTGGCCGTTGTCGCCATCGTCGGCACCGCCGCTGCCGTGCCCATTGCCGTGGCCGTGGCCGCCGTCCCCGTTGTCGCCATCGTCGGCGCCGCCGCTGCCATGGCCGTTGCCGTCGTTCCCGTTGCCGTTACCGCCGTTCCCGTTCCCGCTGCCGCCGTTTCCGTTATGGCCGTTCCCGGAATTGCCGGAGCCGCCATTGCCGTTGCCGCCCTCGCCGCGGGCGACCTCGCGGGCCGCCTCGTGGAAGTTGGCCGCGAGCCGCTCGCCGCCGCCCACGGTGCCGGTGACCAGGCCACCGGTCGCATCGGCCAGCGATACGGGATCGGCGTGCACCGTTTCGGCGACCTCGCTGCGCGCTTCGGCCGTGCCCTCATAATGGCCGGCCTCGGCCGCCGGCACGGTGACCACGCCGGCCGAGGGCGCGCCGTTCGAGCGCAGGTCGCGGCTGGTCTCGCCCTCGACATGGAGCAGCTGGAGGTCGGCCGCAGCGATCGTCGCGACCATGCCGGGGCGGATCATGTCGGCGGCGCCGCCGTCGACCGTGGAGACCTGGACCGCGCCCTCGGTGACCTGGACCGAGGCGCCGCGCTCGCCGACGGTGACGGTGAATACCGTCCCCTTCACGACCGCGGCCAGATAGGGCGTCCGCACCCCGAAATGGGGCACCTGCTGATGCTGGATCCGGAACAGGGCCGTTCCCGAATCGGTGATCATCTGGATGAGGCCGCTGCCGCCCTGCTGCTGCACCGTCGGCACCCGGACCCGGCTCGCCGGCGAGACCACGACATAATCGTGCGCGCGCACGATCACGGCGCGGGCGCCGGGCGCGGTGGCGAGGACCGCGCCCGCCGGAACGACGGCGCCGCGCGGCGCCGGACGCGCCCGGCCGTTCTCGATGATCCGCACGTCGCCGCTGACCTCGCTCACCCGCCAAGCGGGCGCCTGGGCGAGCGCGGAGGTCGCCATGAAGAAGGCGATCGGTGCTGCGAAAAGGCTGCGCATGGACTGGTCCTTACGAAAGGTTCGAACCTGCCACTTAGCCCCACCGGCTTGAAATACGGTCAAAAGGCAGGGTTAACCACAACCTAACGCGCTGAATGGTCAAAGAAATATTTACCCGGCACGTTTAGATCCGGCGGTCATGTCAGCGTCCGCGTCCTTCCTCGCCTGCTCCGTCCGCCGCTTCGTGCTGGCCGGCGCGGCCCTGCTCGGCTCCGGCGGCGCTTCGGCCGCCGACATCGTCCAGAACCCGGTCGACCGCGCCGATCCTTCCGTGGTCGAGCGCCAGCTCGGTCCCGACGAGCACCGGACCCAGACGCCGGCGACGTCGGCCCTGCAGGTGCCCTCGGCCGCCGCCGATGCGCCGGTGCCCGAGGGGCCGCCGATCGTCGCCGGCGCGATCCGCGTCGACGGCGCCGTCGAGCTGCCCCCTTCCGCCTTCGCCGCCGCGATCGAGCCGTGGCTCGGCCGCCCGCTCGGCCCCGCCGAGCTGCGCGCGCTCGCCCGCGACGTCGCCGGTGCGGCGCGTGCCGCGGGCTATCCGCTCGCCACCGCCTGGGTTCCGCGCCAGGATCTGGTCGCCGGCATCCTTCACGTCACCATCGACGAGGGCAGGATCGACGCGGTCGAGGCCGACGGGCCCGGCAAGGAGATCGTCGAACGGGCGCTCGCGCCGCTCGCCACCGGCCGGCCGGTGCGCACCGCCGCGCTCGAACGGGCGCTGCTCCTTGCCGGCGACATTCCGGGCATGTCGCTCGGCCAGCCGCGGATCGTGCGCCGGATGGGCCGCAACATCCTGAGCGTCCGCACCGATTTCGATCGCGTGCAGGGCCGCGCCTCGATCGACAATGCCGGCTCCGCGACCTCCGGCCCGGTCCGCGCCCGCGTCGCGGTCGACCTCAACAGCCTGGCGGTGCGCGGCGACCGGCTCTCGATCGGCGTCAGCGGGACGCCGTTGCAGCCGCGCGAGTTCCAGCTCGTCGAGGGCGCCTATCGCGTTCCGGTGGGCCGCGCGGGCACCGAGATCGGCGTCGCCGCTTATGCCGCCCACAGCCGCGCCGGCGGCGATCTGCGCGCCGCCGACATTGCCGGCGACAGCCGTCAGGCGGAGGTCTCCGTCTCCCATCCCCTGCTCCGCAGCCGCGCCGGCAGCCTCTGGGCGAATGCCGCGCTGACCGTCCGCGATTCCAATCTCGACCGCGCCGGCGCGCGCGTGCGGGACGACCGTATCGTCACCGCCAGCGCCACCCTGTTCGCCAACGGCCCGCTCGCCGGCGGGCGGATGCGGGTGCGGCTGAGCTACGTGCAGGGGCTCGACTGGCTGCGGGCGACGATGCCCGGCGACCCCCTCGCCTCGCGCGCCGACGGCAGCGGCCGCTTCTCGGCCGGCCGCGCCTGGATCCAGTACGACCGCGGCCTCGGCCGCGGCTTCAGCCTGCAGCTTTCCGGCGAGGCGCAGCTCGCCTCCCGGCCGCTGCTCGCCAGCGAGGAGATCGGCCTCGGCGGCCGGCAGTTCCTGCGCGCGTTCGATTATTGGGAGGTCTCGGGCGACGAGGGCGCCGGCGCCGCGGCCGAGCTTCGCTACGACATCGCCAACGGCCTCCCGAGCCCGCTGCGCCGGCTGCAGCTCTATCTCTATGCCGATGCCGGCCGGGCGACGAACCTGCGCGGCGGCTTCGGCGGCGGCAGTCTCGCCTCGGCCGGCGGTGGCGCCCGCGCCTGGTTCACCCACGGCCTCGAAGCCGGCCTGGAGCTGGGCGTGCCGCTGACCGACAGCCCCTACAATCCGGACCCGGACCCGCGCTTCTCGTTCAGCCTGGCGAGCAGGTTCTGAACGCCTCGCCGCGAGAGTTCGGTTCCTGCTTGTCGGCCGGGGGCCACAGCGACTGACCTTGGCGCCCGCCCGTTGGAACCGAAAGGCTTGATCTCGATTAATCCACGGATTGGGATTTCGCCATGAGCGACGAGCGCACTCCTGAAGAAGAGATAGCGGAAGAGGCGCAAGAGGCCATCCGCGACGGGATCGAGCGCGCGCGGGAGCTGCTTTGCGAGGCCAAGTTCGTCATCGGCCAGGAAGAGCCGTTGAGGATCGAGCCGCCAAATCCCGCTGCCTGATTCTCGACCAGCCGCAAGACGTCCGATCCGTGCTCGGCCGCCCGTAGGCTCCAGGCCGCGGCGGCATCGGACGGCGGCATGGCGGCACGCAGCCCGCGGGAGCATGACGCGCTTGCGGAATCGGCACTTGCCATTACAGTATTTCTACGGGGTTGGCTGTTCGGGGGGGTCTGAACGTGGTCGACGAGATTTCCTACTGCCGCGCTCAGGGGCTCCTTTGTCGAATCCTGGCAGAGCGCAGCCGCGACGCAACGACCGCCGCCAACCTGAAGCTGCTCGCGCGACATTATGAGGGCGAGGCGCGAAGGGCCGAGACTGAGACGGCCGGCCAGGTGCCGGTAACGAGCTTCAGATAGCGCTCCGCCGCACGCGGGCTCCGATCTCGCGGGAATTGAGCGGGCGCGGGAGCGGCTCGCCAAGCCGAGTTTGTGGTCGGCCAGGAGTGGGCGCGGAACGCGGCCGCCGCCCTCAACGTGACGCCTCCGGCGCCGCAAAGATCATTCCGCCCCCGCGCTAGATCAGGGTTAATGCGTCCCCCTGCGAACGCGCCTATGCCGTCCGTGTGCTGGGCCATGCGGGCAATATCGGCTTTGTTTTCTGAAGGATAACATGATCGGCGAGGCGTCGATCGAAGCCGCGGACCGCCTCGCCGTAAGGACGTCACCGAGGATGGATTTCTTCCGGTGTCCGGGCCGGGGCGTGCACGCCCCGGCCCGCTTTCGTTTGGCTCATCGCGCTCAAGGGACGCCTAACCAGCGACTTCCGCAGTCCGGCCTCGCCGCGCTGCTCATTCGAGTTGGTGAGCAGGTCTTAGGCGACCGTGAGATGGTCAAACAGCGAGCGTGCAGAGCTTCTCCGAGACGGAATGCGTGGCGACGCGTTCGACGCGAGCCGGACCTACGCCGCCTGCGGGTCCTATGGGCCGATCGACCGCAACGGCGACGGCATCATCGACAGCAGCGAGTGGCCCTGGTGAATTGAGTGGGCCCTCTTCTCCGGGGAGAGCGCCCAAGGCTCAGCGGCGTTGCGCGTCGTACTCCGCCTTCTCCGGCAGCTTGTCGAAGGGGGGCTGGTAGCCGCGCTCCTCGTAGAGCGCCTTCGAGATGGGCACCGCGGTGCGATTCTCGTAGCTCACCTGGACCATATGGCCGTCGCGCCACAGACCGGTACCCATGAGAACTCCCCCACCCTACACAGAGGCTCGCCACCCATCGGCCCCTGCGCGCGACGTAGGACGAAGCGGGACTTCCGTGCAACAAACTGAATCAATGTCGGGCGAGCTGCACACCTCGCCCGGCATTGCCGAAGGATTACGGGAAAAACCGCGGGTTCGGCGTCTCGAAATCGTTGCGCGGCTCGCCTTCAAGCCGCGCAGGATCAGGCCGCCTTGGCGGTCGTCCCCTCCTCGGCCGGCGCCGGGCGCTTCTCGAACACCTCGTCGACAAGGCCGAAGGTCCTCGCCTCCTCGGCCGAGAAGAACTTGTCGCGCTCGACCGCCTTCTCGATCTCCTCGAGCGCCTGGCCGGTATATTTGGCCATCAGCTCGTTCATCCTGGCGCGGATGCGGAGGATCTCCTTGGCCTGGATCTCGATGTCGGTCGCCATGCCCTGGGCGCCGCCCGAGGGCTGGTGGATCATGATCCGCGCATTGGTGAGGGCGACGCGCATGCCGGGCTCGCCGGCCGAGAGCAGGAACGCGCCCATCGAGGCGGCCTGGCCGATGCAGACGGTGCCGACCTTGGGCCGGATGTATTGCATCGTGTCGTGGATCGCCATGCCCGCCGTGACGACCCCGCCCGGCGAGTTGATGTACATGTAGATGTCCTTCTTCGGATTCTCGCTCTCCAGATAGAGCAATTGGGCGGTGACCAGGGTGGCCATATGGTCCTCGACCCCGCCGGTGACGAAGACGATCCGCTCGCGCAGCAGGCGCGAATAGATGTCGAAGCTGCGCTCGCCGCGGTTCGATTGCTCGATGACGATGGGAACGAGCTGGCTGATGATGTCCTGATGGTCCACGGCGGAAACGTCCTTGCTGGGGGTTGCGTGCGGCCAACATCGGAGCCTTTGGGTGCGGGTTCAAGCCCCGGCGCTCGCCTCCCGGTCAGCCTTCGTCGTCGCCACGCCGCGCCAGGCGCTGCTCGGACATGTGGAGCAGGACGTAGAGGCCGGCCATGGCGAACACATAGGCGACCACCACCCATTCCCAGTGAAGGGGTGGTGGCGGCGGATCCCAGATCCCATAACCCACGGGACAAGCTTCGCTGAGGTGCTCGCGCGTGCAGCGCTCCGCCTCCGCCAGTGCGCGGGCGCGCTGCAGGCGGTCGAGCGCGGCCAGCGCCTGGGCATAGAAGATCAGCAACAGGATATTGCCCCAGACCGCCGCGGTGATGAGCAGGCCGCGCTGCCGCACCGACACCCTGCTGCGGACCAGCAGCACCGTCACATAGATGATCAGCGGCACCAGCCAGACGACGTAGAGTAGCTCAGCCACCCTCGCCGGTCCGCTCCATCAGCTCCATAAAATTGCGCGCCGCCTCGCGGTCCTGCGCGTCCTCGAACGCCACATCGAGGTCCGGCGCGCCGCCGAGCATGTGAAGCAGGGCCCAGAGCGCGAAGCGGCGGCTGCGGTCCTGCTCCAGGCCGAGATCGACCTGCATCCGCTCCACGCCGGCGGCGAGCGCCTCGGCCGGCACGGCGGCGAGGTCGGCGGTGCCGAAATAGCGGCGGAGCTGATCGTCGAAGTTCATGGGTGGAGACACCCTACCCGTTCGTCCTGAGCCTGTCCTTCGATACGCGGCTTCGTCAAGCTCAGCCGCTACTCAGGATGAGCGGTAGCGACGAGATTCAGTCGCTCATCCTGAGTGGGGACCGAGCGAAGTCGAGGGCCCGTATCGAAGGACAGGCTCAGCCCGAACGGTCAGGGAAGACTCCGTGCCTGCCCTCCCCCTCTCGGAGGAGGGCAGCGCCATCCGTCACATATGGTAGGTCACCCGGGCGTAGAAGAAGGTCCCCGGCACGTCGTAGGTGGTCGGGTCCATATTGTTGAGGCCGCAGCTGATGCAGCCCGGCGGATCGACGTTGAACAGATTGTTGGCGCCGAGCGCGAAGCCGAAGCCGTCGTGGAGGTTCCAGCGCAGCTGGATGTCCGTGTAGAAGCGCGAGCCGAGCCGGTTGCCGTTGTCCTCCACCACATGCTGGATGTAGCGGCCGGTCAGCGAGGCGCCGAACTCGTGATAGGTCCAGTCCAGGATCCCGGTCCCCTTGAATTTCGGGAAGGCCTGGTCGGGGCTGCCCTGCTCCGTGCCCTCGCGGTTGATCCGGGTGGTGCCGGTGGTTGCCGGCACCGTCACCCGGTAGTGGCGCAGCAAGGTCGCCGTCGCGAACAGGTTGAAGGTGCCGATGTCGGTCTGCGGCCCGCGCCAGTTGAGCGTGAAGTCGAAACCGTCGGTCCGGATGCTCGCGATGTTCTGCAGGAAGCCGCGGATCTGCGTGACCGCGCCCGAGGCCGAGCGGGTGATCGCGGCGCAGCTCAGCGCGTCGCCGGTATTGGCGCAGCGGCCGAGCAGCACTTCGGCGTCGATCGCCTGGATCGCCCCGTTCACCCGGATATTATAGTAATTCGCCTCGAGCGAGAGCCGCCGCGCGAATTGCGGCCGCCAGACCGCGCCCGCGCCCCAGCTGCGCGATTTCTCGGGAGCGAGATTGGGATTGCCGCCGGTGATCACCGGCAATTGCGTGTTGAGCTGCACGTAGCTGCCGTTCGCCGGCACGCCCTGGGCGATGCAGTTGGTCCGGACCGCGGCCGGGATCGCGCCGCCCACCGCCGAGCAGGGATCGACGATCTCCTGGTCGAAGCGCGACGGCGTGCCGAACAGCTCGCCGATGCTTGGGGCGCGGAAGCCTTGCGCCCAATTGCCGCGGAAGAGCAGGTCCTCGATCGGCTCCCAGTTCGCACCGGCGCTCAACGTCGTCGTCGAACCCGATGTGGAATAATCGG
>JAFAZM010000361.1 GCA_019239785.1 Sphingomonadaceae bacterium | reverse complement strand
CTTGGCGTTTGCGAGGCGCTCGGCGAGGATTTCCGCTTCAACCCGCTGCTGCTCCGGGTCGCGCTCGGCGCCAGCCTGTTCCTCAATCCGGTCGCGGCGATCGGCGCCTATCTGGGCCTCGGCTTGGTCGTCCTGGTGTCGCGCGTGATCGTCCCCAATCCACGCCAGCCCAAGGTCGTCGAGGCCGAGGCCGCGGTCGAGGCCGTCGAGACGGCGCAGCAGCCTCTGCGCGCCGACAACGAGTCCGAACTGCTTCCGGTCGCCGCCTAACCCGGGACCTGTCGCCCAAAAAGTAAGCCCCGCCGGTTTGACCCGGCGGGGCTCCCTGAAAGCTCGTAGCCGAAGCTCGTAGCCTTCAAATCCGCTCGGTCCGAAGACCGATTGGACAATGGGTTCAACGTGGCGCCGCCGGCCCCGTTCCGGTCCATCCGCAGATAGCTGGGGATGGATCTGTGGATAACATGGATTAATTTGCCGGCCGTCGTTTTTGAGGCGGGACACTTCGCCCGCGAGGCGTCCGCGCGCCCGATTTGCCCTCTGCCCCGCTTTGCGCTAAGGGCGCGCGCTTCCAGCGCACCAGCATTGGAAACTTGCGGGAGGCAGGGCCTGAGGCCCCGCCGCTCGGACCGCTAAGCTTGAACCAGAGCGGATCGTCCCCGGGCGGGCCCGCTTCGACTATAGAGTGAGACAGACATGGCAAAGAAGATAACGGGCTATATCAAGCTCCAGGTGCCCGCGGGCGCCGCCAATCCGTCGCCGCCGATCGGCCCTGCCCTTGGCCAGCGCGGCGTCAACATCATGGAATTCTGCAAGGCCTTCAACGCCTCCACCGGCGAGATGGAGAAGGGCATGCCGATCCCGACGGTGATCACCGTCTATGCGGACCGGTCGTTCAGCTTCGAGATGAAGACGCCGCCCGCCTCCTACTTCCTGAAGAAGGCGGCGCGGATCAGCTCGGGCTCCAAGGAGCCGGGCAAGGTCGGCGCCGGCCGCGTCACCCGCGCCCAGCTGCGCGAGATCGCGGAAGCGAAGATGAAGGATCTCAACGCCAACGACATCGACGCCGCGGCGAAGATCATCGAAGGCTCGGCCCGCGCGATGGGCCTCGAAGTGACGGGGAGCTGAGGCGATGGCGAAGCAGACCAAGAAGCAGAAGGCGCTTGCCGCCGCCCTCGACCGCGCCAAGCTCTACGGCGTCGATGAGGCGATCGCGACCGCGAAAGCCAACGCCACCGCGAAGTTCGACGAGACGATCGAGGTCGCGCTGAACCTCGGCGTCGATCCGCGCCATGCCGACCAGATGGTGCGCGGCGTCGTCACCCTCCCCGCCGGCACCGGCAAGGACGTGCGCGTCGCCGTCTTCGCCAAGGGCGACAAGGCTGAAGAGGCGAAGAATGCGGGCGCGGACGTCGTCGGCGCCGAGGATCTGATGGAGACGATCCAGGGCGGCACGATCGATTTCGACCGCGTCATCGCCACCCCCGACATGATGGGCGTGGTCGGCCGGCTCGGCAAGGTGCTTGGCCCCAAGGGCCTGATGCCGAACCCGAAGCTCGGCACGGTGACGATGAACGTCGCCGAGGCCGTGAAGGCGGCCAAGGGCGGCCAGGTCGAGTTCCGCGTCGAGAAGGCCGGCATCGTCCATTCCGGCATCGGCAAGGCAAGCTTCTCCGATGAGGACCTCCGCCGCAATTTCGATGCGTTCGTCGACGCGATCGTCAAGGCGAAGCCCTCGGGCGCCAAGGGCAAATATGTCCGCAAGGCTGCGATCAGCTCCTCGATGGGCCCGGGCCTCAAGCTCGACGTCGCGCAGGTGGCCTCGGCCTGAGCCGAGCCGCCCACGCAAGGATAAGGAAAGGCCGGGGCCGAGGCTCCGGCCTTTTTCTTTGCAGGGACGTGGGGAGCAGGCCGGAACCCGTCCTTATGCATGTCGTTACACGCCCGTCCCATAGACACGAAAAGAACGGGAGTTACCCATGCTGCTAGGTCTCGCCGCCCTCCTCGTCATCCTCTGGCTGCTCGGCTTCCTCGCCTTCCACGTCGCCAGCGGCCTGATCCACATCCTGCTCGTGGTTGCGGTGATCGTGCTGATCCTGCATTTCGTCCGCGGCAGAGCCTGACCAATCGCTCTACCGCCGCGCGGGCGCGCGGCGGTAGAGCGCGCTTTCCAGCATGTAGCCGCCCGCGAAGGCGGCCGGCAGCATATTGGGATCGCCAAGCGCCGGATCGTTGAAGGCGCGAGCGAATGGGTGGACGCCGGCGACGCGCCACGCCGGATGCTCGCAGCGGCGCGCGCGGTGGCCCGCCCAGGTCACGATCTCATAGGTGTCGCCTTCGCCCGCTTGGGTCCACATCGTCTCGTAGGAGACAGGTTCCTGCGCCCATTCGGGAACGAAGAAGGGGCCGGCCAAGGTGCAGCTGCCGCTGATCGTCAGGCCGGGCGCCGAGAGGCTCGCGGTGAGGCGATCGCCGGCGATGCGGAAATCGATGCGCGCGGCCGTGGCCGGGAAGCCGCGGCGGCGCATATGCCGGGCCAGCCGCGGGTCCGAGACCCAGCTCCCCGCCGCGAGGTTCTGATCCCCGAGCGGGCGCCGATCGGCGCCGTCGGTCCGCGCCAGCTCGGGATACCAGACCGCCATGCCGCCGCGGCCGCCGCGGAAATGCGCGGCGACCCGGTCGTAGCGCGCCGCGCTTATCCCGATGATCTCGAAGAAGCTCCACGCCCAGCCGCGCCGCTCCGGGTGGCGGGCGACGTAGCGGGCGAGGCCGGGATAATCGGCGGCTTTCTCGCCGAGCGTGCGGAAGCGGACGCCCGGCGGCAGAAGCGCGGCGAGCGGCGCCGGATCGAAGGCAAGATAGCCGATCATCTGGTCGGACGGCCCCGCAATCGAATGGGCGATCGCACCGGGCGGCAGCGGCCCGAGCCGCTGACCCGCCGTCGCCGCGCTCGCCAACGTCCCCGCGGCGAGCGCGAGCAGGATCGAAGCGCGCATCCCCCCTCCTCCTGGGCCGAATCCTAGCGGAGCGCGCGGCCCGTTGCGAGCCGGCGACATTTCGCGACCAAACTCGCAGGGGCGCGGCCGGCGGAAAGCTGCTAGAGGTCTTCCGCGCTGCGCGAGGCGGGAGACGAAGGATGAACGACCGAAACCACGTGCCGAAGGAGATCGAGCCCTCGCTCGCGGAGGTCATCGAGGGCGCGGTGCGCAAGCTCGTCACCGGCATCGTCATCGCCGGTGGCCTGATCGCGCTCGGCGTCTACTGGCAGCCCACCCCGCCGCGCTATCAGGGCTTCGCCGCGGAGGGGCGCTTCTACCGGATCGACACGCGGCGCGGCACGATCATCGGCTGCGAGAACAATCATTGCGCGATCGTCCTGCGCCACGGCCAGGAGCTGGAGGACGCGCTCGAGCTGCCCGCGCTGGAGAAGCACCTCGCCCCGCCGCAGCCGGCGCCGGCGCCAGTCCCGGCCCAGGTCCCTGCGCCGGCGGCCGCGCCGCCGCCAGCCGCCGCGCCAACGCCGGCGGCGCCGCAACATTGAGGCGCGTCCGGGCTCGCTCGGCCTGAAGGCGGCGAGTCGCTGGATCGCGGCGCCGCCCCCCTTATAGTCGCCCCATGAATCGGGCGGAGCGGCGGCGGCAGGCGCGGGAGGATCGGGAGCGGATCGCGCGCGGGCTGGAAGCAGGGCGCGCCGACGGACGCGAAGTGATCGCGCTGATGCGCGTGCTCCACGATCTGATCGAGGAGGCGCGGGACGCCGGCACGGTGGCGCCGGTGATGCAGTTCCTCCATGCCAATATGCGCAGCGCCGAGCGGCTGGCGCCGAATCATCTCCTCGCCTGCCGCCGCGGCTGCGCCTTCTGCTGCCACACCTTCGTCTCGGCGCGGGCGCCGGAGCTGCTGTTCGTGAAGGGCGCGATCCCGGGCCGCGACCGCGCGGCGGCCGCCGCCGCGGTCGAGGAGGCCTGGCGCGTGACCGGCACGCTCGGCCCGGGCGCCCGCGGCGGCCTGGCCCGGGCCTGTCCGATGCTGCGGGACGGCGCCTGCAACGTCTATGCGGCGCGGCCGATGACCTGCCGGATGGCGGTCTCGCAAAGCGCCGAGGCCTGCGGCCGCGCCTTCGCGCCGGGCGCCGGCCCGATGCAGATCCCGGTGCCGGACCATTATCCGACCTTGCGGCGGGGCTATTCGATCGCGCTCGCCGGCGCGCTCCGGCGGGCGGGCTTCCCCGCCTGGTCCTACGAGTTCAACGCCGGGATGCGCACCGCGCTGGCGCGGCCCGACGCGGAGAAGGCGTGGCTCGCCGGCGAGGACGTCTTCGCCGACGTCCAGCGCGACCCGGGCAGCGACCCCTTCACCCTGCCGAGCAATCTCCGGCTCTACGACGACGCCTTTGCTTAAGCGCCGCCGCAGCCATGCTCCGAATCCGGGAGCGTCCAGCTCTCCTCGGTGCGCAGGTTGGTGGTGGTGTAGAGCTTGCCGCGGACGTCGCCGGGCGGGCAATGATCGGGCAGGCGCATCAGGCAGACGAACACGGGATCGCCGCGCCGCGACTGGTTCACCGCCGGCACCTGCTCGTAGGAGACCTGGTAGAGACCGTTGGCGAACTCCACCGCCGAGCCCGAATCCGGCAGCGGGCGATGGGTGGTGCCGTCCTCGAGCCGCTGGCTGACCTCGCGGATCGTGGTGCGGACGCAGGTGCCGACCCGCATGACCGGCGGCCGCGCCGGCCGCCGCTGCGCCTCGCCTTGCTGCGCCAGGCAGGCCAAGGCGAGTGTTCCGACAACGAAGGCCTGTTTCTTCACGGCTTATTCTCCCGATCTCTCTTGCTCGTTATGCATCGCCCCGACGGCATCGGCTATCCCAATCCTCCCTGCCGCTGGCGGATGGGGAGGATTATGCAGCCTCGGAATTGACTTTCGCAGCCAAGGCTCTAGATGCGCGCCTTCGTCCGTGGGCCATGTGGCCGGCGGGCAGCCGTCCGAGACAGCTGGCGCGGGGATGCCCCGCTTAATCTCCAGCCTAGACGGGGAACAGTTTTGAACCGCGGCGAGCGTGCGATGCTGCCCCGGGCCTGCCGGATGTCTCCGGCCCTGACTCTCCCCATTCGGACTTCGTACCCGCAGGGCGGATCGTCCGTCTTGCGAATTGTGGAGAGCTAAATGGATCGCGCTCAAAAAAGAGAGACGGTCGCGGCGCTGAAGCAGACGTTCAACGAGACGAGCGTGGTGGTCGTCACCCGCAATCTCGGCCTCTCGGTGGCCCAGTCCACCAATTTGAGGAACCGGATGCGCGAGGCCGGCGCGGCCTACAAGGTCACCAAGAACACGCTCGCCCTGATCGCGCTCGAGGGCACGCGCTATGCGCCCCTGAGCGACATGCTGACCGGACCGACCGCGCTCGCCACCTCGACCGATCCGGTCGCGGCGGCGAAAGCGGCAGTGGACTTCGCCAAGACCAACGACCGGCTCGAGATCGTCGGCGGTGCGATGGGCGACACCCTGCTCGACGTGAACGGCGTGAAGGCCCTGGCCGAGCTGCCGTCGCTCGACGAGCTCCGCGCCAGGATCATCGGCCTCGTCCAGGCGCCCGCGGCGAAGATCGCCCGGACGATCAACGAGCCCGGCGCGCAGCTTGCCCGCATCTTCGGCGC
>JAFAZM010000016.1 GCA_019239785.1 Sphingomonadaceae bacterium | reverse complement strand
GGTTGAGGTAGCTTGTCGAGCATGTAGCCCATTGAAGCGCGGATCGCCGCGTATAGGCTGATCGCTTCGTCCTTCGTCTCAATCGATTGGTGCGGATGGATCAATGGGTTGCGGTGGAACTGTATCAAGTTCTCTAAGGCGGCGAGGATCGGGGCATCCCCTACCCCCTTCTCCTTCATCTTTCTTACGATCATTCCCATCGTGGACTTAGACCGACGCAAGCCAGGCGCGCAATGATCAGCGTAGGCTCGCAATACAATCTCATTCGCACGGTGGAAGTGGTAGCCAGAGCCGGTCCAGAGCTGAAAGGCGAGTGCCCGCGCGCCCTCCCGCACGTCGAATTCCGTTTCGGGCACCTTTAAAATGAGGCTGTCGGGAAATAACGCCTTTCCCCCATTAATGAGGTGGTCCAGATCGAAGCCACCCTTAGGCTCAACATAAAAAACGGAGGCGTTCTGCAATTCCGTCAGGTAAACTGATTCGAATCCAACCAGCGCGTCCAGGAGTTCGTTAACTTCGGCTTGCTCGAAATAACCATACCACTCAGCACTACCCATACGGGCAATCATTTTATGGAGAACAACCCAAAGTGCCTCACCACGCGTGGGAGATTGATGCAGTGAAGGGTAGTAAAGATTTTGAGGGCTTATAGCTGCCGCAACTGCCTCTTTGGCATTCACAAAAATTGCGGAGGAATCGAACCAATCCGTATCTGGCGTCAATCTTGCGAGGGCGCGCAGTTGAGCCCCGATATGATAGAGGTAAGCTGGATCTATTTTCTGCATACCAAACTCCCCGGAACCTCTGATGCTTGCGCTTCATGGAGCTCGCACCGCGAGCGGGCTGACTTAACACCGTTAATTGGTACGGAAATATAGCACACCGGTCGAATTCAGCTCGTGACACCGGCACGCACCACCCGCGCCCAGCACAGCACGTCGACGCGGGCCGCGCCGGCCCGTTTCAGGATACGCGCGCAGGCGTTCGCGGTGGCGCCGCTGGTGTAGACGTCGTCGACCAGAATCACGGCTCGGCCCTTCAGCGCGGCCTTGTGCCTGGGATTGACCCGGAAGGCGCCGCGCACCGCCTCGCCGCGCTGGCGCGGGTTCATGCCGCGCAGCACCGGCGTCGCCTTCGCCCGTTCGAGCAGGTCGAGCCGCGCCTCCAGCCCGGCGCGCTTCGCCAGCGCGCCGGCGATCAGTGCGGCCTGGTTGTAGCCGCGCCGCCAGATCCGCCAGCGGTGCAGCGGCACCGGCGCGAGCAGAGGCGCGCCGGCGCCGTCGAGATGCCGCGCCATGAACCGCGCCATCGTCTCGGCGACGCCGGGCCGGCCGCCATATTTGAGCTTCAGCACCACCGCGCGCGAGATGTCGCCATAAGCGACGGCGGCGCGGAGCCGGTCGAAAGACGGCGGCTCGGCCATGCAACGCCCGCAGATCACCTCCGCGGCCTCGCCATAGGCGAAGGGCAGCGCACAGCGCGCGCAGCAGGGCTCGCCGAGGAAGGTCATGCCCGACCAGCAGGCGAGGCAGAAATTGTGCGGCGCGTCGGTGATCGCGCCGCAGCCCGGGCAGCGCGGCGGCAGCGCGAAATCCAGGATCGGGCGCAAGAAGCTTCGAGCCAGGGCTGCGGCGGCCTGCATGAGCCGAGGCTAGACCGGCCGCGGTTGACAGCCAAGCCAAACCCGCCCATCTCGCCCGCGGCGGCCCGATGGCGGAGTGGTTACGCAGAGGACTGCAAATCCTTGCACGCCGGTTCGATTCCGGCTCGGGCCTCCACTTTCCAGGACGATCATCGAACTAAAGGGTGCCGGCCATGAGCCTCGGCGCCGGCGCTTCGTGCGCGATCGGCGCGGCCGCCGCATAGATGCGGTCGAGCGCCTCGCTGGCTTCGACCAGGCCGTGCGGGCTCTGCGCGAAGCCGGCGCCTTCGGCGAGGAGGTCGGCCCAGACGGCGCCGGCGCGGCCGCTCCAGGGATCGGGCGGCGAGACCAGCCGGGCGCAGTGCGTGCCCTCGCAGCGCTCCGCAACGAAATCGTAGAAGGAACCGCCGAGATTGCGCAGCCGCGCCGAGCCCTTGGTGCCGTGGAAATCCGCGGCGATCACGGCGTCCTGCCCGGCCGACAGGTGCCAGGAGCAGGCCAGGCGGATCGCGGCGCCGTCCTCCAGCGCCAGCGTCGCCAGCGCATGATCCTCGACGATGCCGGGCCGCCAAGGCTCGCCGTTGGCGAACAGGCGCGACGCCACCTCGGTCACGCGCGGCCAGCCGAGCGTCCAGAGCGCGAGGTCCACGAGGTGGATGCCGAGATCGATCAGGCAGCCGCCGCCGGACAGGAGAGGATCGTAGAACCAGGGTTTGTCCGGCCCGTAGGCGTTGTGGAAGATGAGCTCGACCGCATAGACGTGCCCGATCGCCCCTGCGCAGACCTCGCGGCGGACCGCGCGCATCGCCTCGGTGAAGCGATAGGACATGTCCACACCGAGCAGCAGGTCGGCGCCGCGGGCGGCGGCAAGGATCTTGCATACTTCGGCCGCGCTCCGGCCGAGCGGCTTCTGGCAGAAGACGGCAGCGCCCGCCTCCAGTGCGGCAAGGCTCTGCGCCGCGTGCAGCGCGGAAGGGGTCGCGATTGCCACACCGTCAGGCGCAAGCGCGAGCGCATCGTCGAGCGTCGCCACCATTGCTGCCTCCGGCGCGAGCGCCCGCGCCGCTTGCGCGGCCGCCGGATCGGGCTCGCAGATCGCGCAGGCCTCGACACGGCCGCCGGCGAGCATCGTCTCCATGCGCTGCCGCCCGATCCAGCCGGCGCCGATGAAGGCGATACGCTTGCGGCTCATGCGAAAGTCACCAGGCCCTTGACGAAGCCGGGCGGCCTGTCCCTCGTGTCGTCGAGCGCGCCGCCGAGCGCCTCCAGCCCGTAGCGGTGGGTGAGCAGCCGTTCGGGATCGAGCAGCCCGTCAGCAACCGCGGCGATCGCGGCGCGCATCCCGTCGAGGCTGACCTCGGGATCGCGCTCATGCGCATTGACCACGTCGAAGCCGCGCCAGTTCCAGAGCTGCATGTTCACCTGGCGCGGGCCGTCCTGGTGATAGCCGGCGATGACCAGCCGGCCGCCTTCGCCGGTGAGCTCGGCGGCAAGGTCGAGCGGCCATTGCTTGCCGACCGCCTCAATCACGCGCGCGCACATCGCGCCGGCGGTGAGCGCGCGAACACGGTCGAGGATCGCCGAATGATCTTCGAGCGGGATCATCTCCTCCGCCCCCATCTCGCGCGCCAGCGCCAGCGCCCAGGGCCGCCGCGAGAGCGCGATCACATGGGCGCCGGCGCGGGACGCGAGCCGGGTCAGGATCGCGCCGAGAAAGCCGATGCCGACGATCGCGACCTTCTGGCCGGCGCGAATGTCGGCGCGGCGGAAGATGTTCATCGCGCAGCCGAACGGCTCGGCGGGAAAGGCGATGCCGTCGAGGATGCCGGGCAAGGCGACCAGATGCGCGGCCGGCGCGAGGTCGTATTCGGCGTAGCTGCGGCCGCTGAGGCCGGCGACCCGCATCCCCGGCGACACCTGGTCGACACCCTCCCCTATTGTGTCGACGATCCCCCAGGCCTCGTGGCCGAGCGACCCCGGGTCGGTCGGAAAGCGCATCCAGTCCGGTCCTGCCCATGGGGTCAGGTTCGAAGCGCAGACGCCGCAGCCTTCGAGGCGCAGCCGGACCTCGCCCGGCCCCGGCTGCGGCAACGGCACCTTCTCGACCCTGAGCGAGCCGGGACCGGTCAGCACGGCCGCGCGCATCGTCGTCATTTAGCGGCCGCCAGCGGCTGCGCGTCCGGCCGCGCCTCGGCCCGCTCCGCCTCGCGGCGGGACAGCGCCTCGCCGCGGGTGTCGGCGAACCAGGCGATCGTCGCCTCCAGCCCCTCCTGCAGGGCGACGCGCGGGCGCCAGCCGAGCAATTCGCGGGCGCGGCCGATGTCGGGCCGGCGCCGGCGCGGGTCGTCCTCGGGCAAGGCAAGATGGACGATCCGGGAGCGCGAACCGGTCGCCGCAAGCACGCGCCGGACGAGATCGCTGACGGTGAGCTCGGTCGGATTGCCGAGATTGACCGGCATGCCGATCGCGGCGTCGCTCGCCATCAGCCGCAGCAGCCCGTCGATCAGGTCGCTGACATAGCAGAAGCTGCGCGTCTGGCTGCCGTCGCCATAGATGGTGATCGGATCGCCGGCGAGCGCCTGGCAAATGACGTTGGAGACGACCCGGCCGTCGTCCGGCCGCATGCGCGGGCCATAGGTGTTGAAGATCCGCGCCACCCGCACGTCGCAGCGGGCGGTGCGCAGATAGTCGAAGGCGAGCGTCTCGGCGGCGCGCTTGCCCTCGTCGTAGCAGGCGCGCGGGCCGGTGCAGCTCACCCAGCCGCGATACTCCTCGGTCTGCGGGTGCACCTCCGGGTCGCCATAGACCTCGCTGGTCGAGGTCAGCAGCAGGCGGGCGCCATTCTCCTCGGCGAGGTGGAGCAGGTTGCGCGTGCCGATCACGTTGGTCAGCATCGTATGCTCGGGGTCGGCCTGGTAGTGCGGCGGCGAGGCGGCGCAGGCGAGATGATAGACGTGGCTGAACATCATTCGGCCGGAGCGCAGCCGGAAGGGCATCTGGTCGATCACGTCGCAGTCGACCAGTTCGAAGCGGCTTTCCCGCTCCAGATGGCGGATATTCTCGCGCCGGCCGGTCAGGAAATTGTCGAGGCACCAGACGCGCGC
>JAFAZM010000408.1 GCA_019239785.1 Sphingomonadaceae bacterium | reverse complement strand
CCGGCAGCCATTGATGCTCGAGATCGAGGATCGCGACCAGCAGCAACCACCAGCCGAGCAAGGCGGTGACCAAGCCGAGCGGTCCGGGATGCGCGGCCAGCGCCACCGCGCCGAGCAGGGCCGCGGCAAGCTCGATCGCGAGGTGGCGCGGATCGATGCGGGCGCCACAGCGGCGGCAGCGGCCCCGCTGGAGCGCGAAGGACAGCAGGGGAATGAGCTCGTGCGGACGCAGCGGCGCGTGGCAGGCATCGCAGGCCGAGCGGCCGCCAATGACGCTGCGCTCATTCGGCCAGCGGATCGCCGCGGACGCAAGGAAGCTGCCGGCAATCAGCCCCAGGCCGCCGCCGATGAGGGCGCGGAGCCAGAGCGATTGGATGAATAGCGCCTCCACCCGACGTGACTAGGCACGAGAAGAGGCGGGTTTCAACCGTGAGCCACCGATGGGAGGCGAGTCAGGGTCTGGCGGCGGCCAGGATACGCTGGGCCTGGACCAGATGCGGCCGGTCGATCATCCGGCCCTCCAGCGAGAGCGCTCCCGCCTCCGGATTCGCGGCGAAGGCGGCGACCACCGCTTGCGCATGCGCCACCTCCGCCGCGCTCGGCGTGAAGGCGGCGTTGATCGCCTCCACCTGGGCGGGATGGATCGCAAGCATGCCGGTGAAGCCGTCGCGGCGAGCGCGGCCGGCATAAGCGGCAAGGCCCTCGAGATCGCGGAAAGCCGGATAGACGGTGTCGATCGCGGCGACGCCGGCGGCGTGGGCGCCGAACAGGCAGAGCGAGCGGGCGAGCTCGTAGGGCGGCGTGTAGCGCCCGTCGGGCTCGCGGCTGGTGGCGGCGCCGATCGCCGCGGGCAGGTCCTCGGCGCCCCAGCTGAGCGCGGCCAGCCGCGCGGCGCCGCCATAGGAGCCGAGCTGGAAGATCGCCGCAGGCGTCTCGGTGGCAATGGCGAGGATGCGCGATTGCTGGTTGCCGTGCCTCGCGAGCAGCTCCGCAAGCGCGTTCACCGAAGCGCCGCCTTCCGCCTTTGGGAGGACGATGCCGTCGGGACGGCCGCCCGCCACCGCCTCCAGGTCGGGCGCATTTTCCGGGCTGTCGAGCGGGTTCACCCGCACCCAGAGCGGCATGCGCCGCTCGGCGGCGAGGAAATCGGCGACCGCGCGCCGCGCCGCCGGCTTCGCGCCCGGGGCGACCGCGTCCTCGAGGTCCAGGATCAGGGCATCCGCGCCGGCGCCGAGCGCCTTCTCCATCCGGTCCGGCCGGTCGCCCGGCACGAACAGGAGGGAGCGCAGCTTCACAGGAAAAACCCCTCCCCTTCAGGGGAGGGGACGGGGGTGGGGGAGGTGTGGGAAATGACGCAGGCCTGCGGGGTCTCGCACACAGGCCCCACCCCAAACCCCTCCCCAAACCCCTCCCCTGAAGGGGAGGGGCTGAAGACGACACGCCCCCTCATGCCGGCCGCCGCTGCATAAGGGCGGTGCGCTCCATCACGCAGACCAATTCGTCGCGCTCGTTGTACATGCGGTGCTCGAAGGTGACGATGCCGGCCTCGGGCCGGGAATTGCTGTCCTTGAGCCCAACCACTTCGGTTTCCGCGCGGAGCGTGTCTCCGATGAAGACGGGCTTGGGCATCCGCACCTTGTCGTAGCCGAGATTGGCGACGAGCGTGCCGAGCGTCGTGTCGCCGACCGAGAGGCCGACCAGCAAGGCGAAGGTGAAGGTGCCGTTGACGACGATCCGACCGAACTCGGTCGCCTCCGCATAGGTCTCGTCGAGATGGAGCGGCTGCGGATTGTGGGTGAGCGCGGAGATCAGCAGGTTGTCGGTCTCGGTGACGGTCCGGTGCGGCTGGTGCCGAATCCGGTCGCCAAGGGTCCATTGCTCGTAATAGCGGCCGGGCATGATCAGCGCCTCCGCGTCACCCCGGCGAAGGCCGGGATCTCATGGAGAAGGGCCGTGACGTTCCGAGCTGAGATCCCGGCCTTCGCCGGGATGACGAATATGTTCATGCCCCATCCCCATTCTCGATCCGCGCCAGCAATGCCCCTTCGCTGACCTGCGCGCCCTCGCTTGCGTTCAGCTCGGCGACGATGCCATCGAACGGCGCGGCGAGGCTATGCTCCATCTTCATCGCTTCCAGGGTCAGCAGCTTCTGTCCCTTGGCCACCGTGTCGCCCTGCCGCACTTCGACCGCGATCAGCTTGCCGGGCATTGGGGAGATGATCGCGCCGTCACTCGCAGGGCCGCCGGAATCTCCACCCGCTTTCGGCAGCGAGATGCGAAAAGTCTGCCCGTGGAGAGAAACGGCCCCCGGATCGCGCAGCCTTATGATTTCAGCATCAACGGGAAGTCGGGCCTCATAGGGAACGCCATTCAGCTCTAAGAGGATTTCTCGGTCGGGCTCCCGATTCAGCCGGAAGCCAAAGGCGGAATTCCAAGGCCCGACTTCATCGCGAAGCGAAGCACCGACAAGCGACATGGCGGCACCTTCAAGCGTGCGCGAATCCGGCGCGACGGGCGCTGTGAGGTCATCGAGATTGCTGGCCAGAAAGGCCGTGGTCACTTCCCCATGTGCAAAGGTGGGATGCATGAGTGCCCGCAAGAGGAAGGCGGCGTTAGTTGCGACGGGCCACACAGCCAAATGCTCGATCGCGCCAGCAAGCCTCAAACGGGCCCTGTCGCGGTCGTCATCCGCACAAATGACCTTCGCGAGCATGGGATCATAGTAAGGCGAAACCCGGTCGCCTTCCTCGAAGCCCGTCTCGATACGCGCGTCTCCGGGAAAGCGAAGGCCTGCGAGGTCGCCGGTCGACGGCAAAAACCCCTTCATCGGATCCTCGGCATAGAGCCGCGCTTCCATTGCCCAGCCATCGATCTTCAGCTCGTCCTGCCGCTTCGGCAACGTTTCTCCGCTCGCGACGCGCAGCTGCCACTCGACCAGATCCTGCCCGGTGATCTCCTCCGTCACCGGATGCTCGACCTGGAGGCGGGTGTTCATCTCCATGAACCAGATGCGGTCGGCGCGGAGCCCTTCCGAGGCGTCGGCGATGAACTCGATCGTGCCCGCCCCGACATAATCGACCGCCTTGGCCGCCTTCACCGCTGCGGCGCAGACCGCTTCGCGCGTCGCTTCGTCCATGCCGGGTGCCGGCGCTTCCTCGATCACCTTCTGGTGGCGGCGCTGGAGCGAGCAGTCGCGCTCGAACAGATGCACGACATTGCCGTGGGTGTCGCCGAACACCTGCACCTCGATATGGCGCGGCCGCTCGATATATTTCTCGATCAGCACCCGATCGTCGCCAAATGAGGCGGCGGCCTCGCGCTTGCAGGAGAGCAGCATCTCCTGGAACTCGGCCGTCGCGTTGACGCGCCGCATGCCCTTGCCGCCGCCGCCGGCAACCGCCTTGATCAGCACCGGATATCCGATCGCGTCCGCCTCGGCCTGGAGCCGCGCCGGGTCCTGGTCCTCGCCGAGATAGCCGGGCGTGGTCGGCACGCCGGCCGCGTCCATCAGTTTCTTGGCGGCGTCCTTGAGGCCCATTGCCCGGATCGAGTCCGGCTTCGGCCCGACCCAGATCAGGCCGGCGTCGATCACCGCCTGTGCGAAGTCCGCATTTTCGGAAAGGAAGCCGTAGCCCGGATGGATCGCCTCCGCCCCGGTCGCCTTCGCCGCGGCGATGATCTTCTCGCCGACCAGATAGGATTCCCGCGCCGGCGAAGGCCCGATATGCACCGCCTCGTCCGCCTGCCGCACATGCAGCGCCTTGGCGTCCGCATCGGAATAGACCGCGATCGTGCGGATGCCGAGCCGCCGCGCGGTGCGGATGATCCGGCAGGCGATCTCGCCGCGATTCGCGATGAGCAGCGAGGCGATCACAGGCGATCCTCATGAATGGCTTGGCGGCGCGGCCGCGCGGGCGAATTCGAGGGATGGGGCGCGGACATCAGCACGCCGTCCCCCAATAGCCCCGAACGGTCCAGGTCCGGCCGCCACCTGTGACCGTCAGCATCGCGGGACTGCTGGCGCTGTCGCTTGCCTCGTTGCCGATCGTCCGGCCGGTGCGGCGGATGGTCACGCGCACGCCCCCGCAGCTTCGGCTGCCGCCTTCCGACAAAGCACTGAACTCGGCATCGCTGATCCGGCAAACGGCGCGCCCGGCGCGAGTGCGCAGCATGAAGTCGTGGCCGACCGCGTAGACCAAGGTGCTGCGCCGGACATTGAAGGCGAGCTCGCAGCCGCTCTCTCGGGTCGCCATCTGGTCGCTGTCGCTGAGCGGACGGAGCAAAGGCGCCGGTGCGGGCCGGGCGCCGAGCCCGGCCGAAAGCCAGAGCCCCAGCACAGCCGAGATGAGCAGGACGCGTCTCATCCGAAATCCTCCCCGGAACGGGGAGGTGGCGGCGCGGAGCGCTGATGGAGGGGTCGGGGGATCTGTGACGGGCGCTCGGCCCCTCCACCAGCCGGCTTTGCCGGCTGGTCCCCCTCCCCGTTCCGGGGAGGATTTTGAGGCGAGCTCGCACCCACCATCACATCCTGAACACGCCGAACTTCGCCCGTTCCGGGATCGGCGCGTTCAAGGTTGCGGAGAAAGCGAGCCCGAGCACGTCCCGAGTCTGGACCGGATCGACGATGCCATCGTCCCACAGCCGCGCGGTGGCGTGATAGGGATTGCCTTCATCCTCGTAGCGCTGGCGGATCGGCGCCTTGAAGGCTTCCGCCTCCTCGGCGCTCCAGCTTTCCGCGTCCTTGTGGACGGTGGCGAGCACGCTTGCCGCCTGCTCGCCGCCCATCACGCTGATCCGGCTGTTCGGCCAGGTGAACAGGAAGCGCGGGGAGTAGGCGCGGCCGCACATGCCGTAATTGCCGGCGCCGAAGCTGCCGCCGATCAGCAGGGTGATCTTCGGCACCTGGGCGGTGGCGACCGCGGTCACCAGCTTCGCGCCGTTCCTGGCGATCCCTTCCGCCTCATATTTGCCGCCGACCATGAAGCCGGAGATGTTCTGCAGGAACAGCAACGGCGTGCGGCGCTGGCAGGCGAGCTCGATGAAATGGGCGCCCTTCAGCGCGCTTTCGGAGAAGAGGATGCCGTTATTGGCGAGGATCGCGACCGGGATGCCCCAGATGCGCGCGAAGCCGCAGACCAGGGTCGATCCGTAGAGCGATTTGAATTCGTGGAATTCGGACCCGTCGACGATCCGCGCGATCACCTCGTGCACGTCATAGGGGGTCCGCACGTCGTCCGGGATGACGCCGTACAGCCCTTCCGGATCGAGCTTCGGCGGGACCGGATCCGCGAGATCGATATCGACCTCCTTCACCGTATTGAGCCGCGCGACGATGTCGCGGACGATGGTGAGCGCATGCTCGTCATTCTCGGCGAGATGGTCGACGACGCCGGACTTGCGGGCATGGAGGTCGCCGCCGCCGAGATCCTCGGCGCTGATCACCTCCCCGGTCGCGGCCTTCACCAGAGGCGGGCCGCCCAGGAAGATCGTCCCCTGGTTGCGGACGATCACCGTCTCGTCGCTCATCGCCGGGACATAGGCGCCGCCGGCGGTGCAGCTTCCCATCACGCAGGCGATCTGGGCGAGCCCTTCCGCCGACATCTGCGCCTGGTTGTAGAAGATGCGGCCGAAATGCTCGCGGTCCGGGAAGACCTCGGCCTGGTGCGGCAGGTTCGCGCCGCCGCTGTCGACCAGATAGACCGACGGCAGCCTGTTCTGCAGCGCGATCTCCTGCGCGCGCAGATGCTTCTTCACCGTCATCGGATAATAGGTGCCGCCCTTCACCGTGGCGTCGTTGCAGACGATCATCGTCTCGCGGCCGGAGACGCGGCCGATGCCGGCGATCACGCCGGCGCCCGGCACCTCCCCCTTGTACATGTCGCAGGCGGCGAGCTGGCCGATCTCCAGGAAGGGCGAGCCGGGATCGAGCAGGCGGCCGACGCGGTCGCGCGGGAGCAATTTGCCGCGGGAGACATGGCGCTGGCGATGCGCCTCGGTGCCGCCGAGCGCGGCCGCGGCGACGCGGCTGCGCAGCTCCTCGGCGAGGCCGCGATTGTGCGCGGCATAAGCGCGGAAGACCTCGCCATTTTCGTCGAGCTTCGAGGTGAGGACAGTCACGCTCTCATCTCCCCCAACCGTTCGGGCTGAGCTTGTCGAAGCCCTCCTCTTTCTTGCGGCCGTAGAAAAGGAAGGAAAGCCCTTCGACAGGCTCAGGGCGAACGGTACGGGTGGAAACGCCATGCATCATGCGTGCACCGGTTTCTTGCGGATCAGGTAGCGATAGACGCCAAGCAGGTTGATCACGAATAGGATCACGTTCTGCGCGCCGATCGCTATACCTTTCTGGCTGAAGAAGCCCCAGGCGACCAAGGCGATCGAGGAGGTGACGAAGATCACGAAGCCGTAGCCGGTCGGCTTGCGGCCGAGATCGAGGCTCACGATCAGGGCGGCGATCGTGCCGGCGATCGCGCCATACCATTGCAGCACATTCACCAGAGCGTGGCTCATCCGGCCTCCTTCGCCTTTCCCGGTCGGCCTAGCCGCGTCGCCCGTCGATGGGAAGTGGGCCGCGGTCGAACGGGGACTAGGCTTTGCGCAGGCGAGCGCCTAAGGCCTGTCCTATTCCACCATAACAGCTCGGGATCGCATATGCGCCGCTTCGCCCTGCTCGCCTCGATCGCCCTCATCGCCACCACTGCCGCCTCCGCCCCGCCGAGGCACGCCCGCCCCGCTGCCGCTACCGCGCATAACGAGATCGGCGTCGACGTCGCCGGCATCGACCGCAGCGTCGCGCCGGGCGACAGCTTCGACCGCTACGCCAACGGGGCCTGGCGCGCCCATGCGACGATGCCGGCCGACCGCACCAGGATCGGCTCCTTCATCAATCTCGGCGACGTGATCGACCAGCGCAACCGCGCGATCGTCGCCGATGCCCTCAGCGGCCATCCCGCGGCCGGCACGGACCAGCGCCGGATCGCCGATTATTACACCGCCTATCTCGACATGGCGGGGATCGACGCGCGCGGCACGACGCCGCTGCAGCCGCTGCTGGCGGAGATCAATGCGATCCAGGATCGCCGCGCGCTCAGCACCGCCCTCGGCGCGACCCTGCGCGCCGACGTGGATCCGTTCAACGCGACCAACTTCTTCACCGAGAATCTGTTCGGCCTGTTCGTCAGCCAGGGGCTGCAGACGCCGGACACGACCATCCCCTATCTGTTGCAGGGCGGGCTCGGCATGCCGGACCGCGACTATTACCTCTCCGATGCGCCGGACATGGTGCGCATCCGCACCGCCTATCGCGCCTATATCGCCGACATGCTCGGCCTGATGGGCGTGCCCGATGCCCAGGCGCGCGCGGCCCGCATCTTCGACCTGGAGATGAAGATCGCGCGGGCGCAGGTCGGCGCCGTCGATGCGCAGGACCCGGCCAAGATGGAGACCTGGAGCCGCGCCGATTTCGCGCGCCGCGCGCCGGGCATCGACTGGGACGCCTATTTCGCCGCCGCGCAGCTCGGCAGCCAGCAGCAGTTCATGGCCGGGCATCCGGGGCCGATCGCCGGCCTCTCGGCCCTGGTCGGGAGCGAGCCGCTCGACGTCTGGAAGGATTGGCTCGCCTTCCACACCGCGAGCCAGATGGCCTCGGTGCTGCCGCGCGCCTATGACGATCTGCGCTTCGGCTTCTACGGCCGCACCCTCTCCGGCCAGCAGCAGCAGCGCCCGCGCGACCGCCGCGCCCTCGCCTCCACCAGCGGCGCCCTCGGC
>JAFAZM010000284.1 GCA_019239785.1 Sphingomonadaceae bacterium | reverse complement strand
ACGCGGACATTTACGGCCCTTCGCAGACGCGGATCATGGGCAATGCCAGCCGGCCCGCGCTGATCGACCAGCAGATCGTGCCGGTCCCGACCCATGGCGTCAGGATGCTCTCGATCGGCCAGCTGATCGAGCCCGGCACCGCGGTCGCCTGGCGCGGACCGATGACGGCGAGCGCGCTGACCAGCCTGATGGAGGGCGATTGGGGCGATTGCGAAATGCTGATCGTCGACCTCCCGCCCGGCACCGGCGACGTCCAGACGACTCTGATTCAGAAGTGGAAGCCGGCCGGCGCGGTGATCGTCTCGACCCCGCAGGACCTCTCGCTGATGGACGCGGCCCGGGCGATCGACATGTTCCGCAAGATGGACGTGCGCGTGATCGGCCTCGTCGAGAACATGGCCGGCTATGCCTGCCCGCATTGCGGCGAGGTCAGCGACCCGTTCGGCAGCGGCGGCGCCGAGGCGGCGGCGGCGGTGATGAACATCCCCTTCCTCGGCCGCATCCCGCTCAGGATGTCGATCCGCCAGGCGTCCGACGCCGGCCGCCCCCCGGCCGCGGGCGAGGGGGAGGAAGCGGAGATGTTCGGCGCTTTGGCCCGGGCGATGCTGGTGCAGATCGATGCGCGCTAGCACGCCGGCGCCCCTCGCCGTCATTCCCGCGAAAGCGGGAATCCCGCTTCTTCCTTGCTTCGGAACCCAAAAGCGGGACTCCCGCTTTCGCGGGAGTGACGGAAAACTGAGGAGCCCCGACCATGCCGCTTGAACGCGACGAGGACATCTACGCCTTGCTGGCGGAGACCCGCAATATCGCCATGATCGGCGCCTCAGACCGGCCCGACCGGCCGAGCTACGGCGTGATGGCCTATCTGCAGAGCCGCGGCTACCGGGTGCTGCCGGTCAACCCGCAGATCACCGGCGAGCATGTCCATGGCGAATATGTCTGGCGCGAGCTCGCCCAGATCGGCGAGCCGATCGACATGGTCGACATCTTCCGCCGCCCGCTCGCTGCCGGCGAAGCGGTCGACGAGGCGATCGCCGCCGGCGCCAAATCGGTCTGGCTGCAGATCGGCGTGATCAACGAGGAGGCCGCCGCCCGCGCCGAGGCGGCAGGGCTCAAGGTGGTGATGAACCGCTGCCCGAAGATCGAGATCCCGCGGCTCGGGGTGCCGAAGGTCGGCCAGTAGAAAAGCGTCATACCGGCGTAGGCCGGTATCTCGTGGTGCAACGCTGCGCCTTTCCGATACGAGATCCCGGCCTTCGCCGGGATGACGACGATTTCACATCACCGTGTCCGCGCCATCTCCGGGCCGCCGGCGAACTGCACGGTGCCGTTGCGCGAGCTCTCAGGCGTCAGCAGCCGCACCCGCCGGTTGGCGAAATCGACCGAGACGCGGTGGAAGAGCTGGAGGGCGTCCATGCCGAGCAGGATCGCGGGCCGGTCGAGCAATTGGAGCTGGCGGAAGGGGTGCACGTCGGCGAAGGCGATCGGCATGTAGTTGAGGTCGGCATCGCCGATCCGCATCTGGCGGGCGATGCTGTATTCGGCGGTGATCCGGCCGCCGGTGACGCTGATCATGGTGATCGGCGCGGTCGGGCCGAGGCGGTGGCGCTGCTCGAGCGCGCGGCGCAGCGCCATGTTGCCGACGCTGATCTGCGAGCCGGTGTCGACGATGACCCAGACCCGCTGCCGGTCGATCGAGGCGTCGATCAGCATCAGCCGGCCGAAGCGGCTGCGCGCGGTGACCACGATCGTGTCCGCCGGCCAGTGCGGATCGGCGCGGCGCGACGGCATGATCGTCATCTGGTGGGTCTGGAAATCGAAGATCACCCTTTGCGTCTGCAGCGTGTCGACGCCGAGCATGCCGGCGGCGCCGAGATTGACCCGCGCCAGCGCCGGCGCCTGGATGTCCTCCATCGTGCGCTGGCCGACGCGGAGGCCCTGGACGACCACGGTCGGGACCTCGCTGACCTCGGTCATCGAGTGGACGGTCGCCGGCTGGCCCGGGCCGAGCGCGAGGTCGGAGGCCAGCTCGCGCGAGACGACGGTCCGCTCGGAGCCGGTGTCGACGATGAAGTTGAATGGACCATGCCCGGCGATGTTCACCGGCACCGTCATCCGCGTGTTCTCGTCCGTGCGATAGCCGAGCGTCTCGGCCGTGCCCTGGTCGGGCAGCCGCGTGACCGGCTCCGCCGGCGAGGCTTGGGCCGGCGCCGCCTGAGCGGATTCCGGGGCGGGCGCCGGCGCCGTCGGCTGCTCCTGGCCGCGCAGCGGCGCCGCCAGGATCAGCGCCGCAGCCACGCCCGCGAAGCCCAGGGAGATCGGCATGGCTTTCAGGTCACGCATCGCACTTATCCTCTCGCCGCGGAGGATACGCTTCTTTGCGCGATTGCGAAATCTCCTTCGACGAACGGCGTTCCGGGTTAGACCGTTGGGCCGGTCGTCAGAGGCCCGCCTGTCATCCTGACGAAAGTCAGGATCCAGAACACGGAGCGTGCAGGTTCTCGCAGTCCGTGTTCATGGATCCCGGATCAAGTCCGGGATGACTCCTCGGGGTGCTGCCGCTTCGGTGTACTCCGGGCTCATACCACTGTCAGCGCCCGTTCCCGCAGCCGCTCGACGGCGGCGGGATGGATGCCGGGGGTGGCGACGAGCACGCCGAAGGCTTCGCCCGAGGCGGTGTTGAAGGCGAGCGGCTGGCCGAGCGCGCCGGTCACCGTCGCGCCGGCTTCCTCGGCGATCAGGGCGGCGGCGGCGATGTCCCATTCGAAGCCCCAGCGCAGGGTCGCGACCAGGTCGGCTTCGCCGGCAGCCACCAAAGCGATGCGGAGCGCGATCGAATTGGGCTTCGCCACCGCGACCAGGTCGCTGTCGACCGACGGCAATTTGTCGGTCGGCACGCGGGCGCCGGCCAGCTCGGCGCGGCGGCTGACGCGGAGGCGCTCGCCGTTGCGGCTGCTCCCCTCCCCCCGCGCCGCGGTCCAGAGCTCGCCGCGGACCGGCGCGGCGAGGACGCCGAGCACCGGCACCCGATCCTCGACCAAAGCGACCGAGACGCACCAGCCCGGCCGGTCGCGCAGATAGTCGCGGGTGCCGTCGATCGGGTCGACGACCCAGAGCCGCGGCCGCTCGATCCGGTCGGAATCGTCGAGCGTCTCCTCGGAGAGCCAGCCGGCTTCCGGATCGAGCGCGGTCAATTGCTCGCGCAGATAGGCGTCGACGGCGAGGTCGACGTCGCAGACCGGGTGGCCCGGCACCTTTTCCCACGTCCTGTAGTCGGTGCCGCAGCGTCCGGCGGCGATCCGGCCGGCTTCCTCGGCGAT
This sequence comes from Sphingomonadaceae bacterium, assembly GCA_019239785.1. Lineage (GTDB taxonomy): Bacteria > Pseudomonadota > Alphaproteobacteria > Sphingomonadales > Sphingomonadaceae > Allosphingosinicella. Next base: position 7,405 of record JAFAZM010000284.1, on the reverse strand, counting down.
ACGGGCGACCTCCTCAAGCACCGGCGACGATCATCCCTTCGATGCGCAGGGTAGGGGTATTGACCGAGCGGCGATGCTCGAGGTCGTTCGCAGCGGTCATCGCGCGGAACATGTCGAGCAGATTGCCGGCGATGGTGATCTCGGCGACCGGCGCGGCGAGCGCGCCGTCGGCGATCAGGAAGCCCGAGGCGCCGCGGCTGTAATCGCCGGTCACCGGATTGACCGCGCTGCCGATCAATTCGGTGACGTAGAGGCCGAGCTTCACGTCGGCCATCAGCGCCGCGGGGCTCAGCGGCCCCGCCTCCAGATGGACGTTGGTCGCGCCAGCGCCCGGCGCGCCGCCGATACCGCGGCTGGCATTGCCGGTCGTCTCCAGGCCCAATTGCCGGGCCGAGGCGCTGTTCAGCAGCCAGCCGGTCAGCCGGCCATGCTCGACCAGCCGCCGGGTCGCGGTGGCGACGCCCTCGCCGTCGAACGGCTTGGAGCGCAGGCCGCGGCGGCGGTGCGGATCGTCGACGATGACGATGGCGGGATCGAACAGATCCTCCTCCCCGCGGCCGAGCAGGAAGCTGGTCTTGCGGGCCACGGCGGGACCGGAGAGGGCGCCGAGCAGATGGCCGATCAGGCTGCCGCCGACGCGCGGATCGAAGAGGACCGGCATCGCGCCGCTGGCGAGCTTCTGCGGATCGAGCCGCTTGACCGCACGCTCCCCGGCGAGCCGGCCGATGGCCTCCGGCCCGTCGAGGTCGGCGAGGTGGCGGGTCGAATGGCTGGCATAATCGCGCTGCATGCCGGCGCCGGTGCCGGCGATTACGCTCGCGGATGCATTATAGCCGCTGGTCGCATAGCCGCGGGCGAAGCCCTGGCTGGTGGCGAGCGCGACGACGGAGCGGCCGGCGCTCATCCCGGCACCCTCCGAATTGGTGACGCCGGGGATCGCGCGCGCGGCCTCCTCTATCGCCAGCGCCCGTTCCTTCAGCGCGACCGGCGAAGGATCCTCGCCATCGTCGGCCTCGAGCTCCGGCGCGTCGCCGCGCAGCAGCCGGTCGTCCGGCGCGAGGCCGGCATAAGGATCCTCGGGTGCCTCGCGCGCCATTGCCGCGGCGCGCTCGACCAGGGCGGTAAGCGCGTCGGCGGAGAGGTCGGAGGAGGAGACGCTGGCCGAACGCTGGCCGACGAAGAAGCGCAGGCCGATCTCCTCGCCTTCGGAGCGGGTCACGTCCTCCAACTCGCCGAGGCGGACCTGTACCTCGGTGGCGGAATCGCCGAGGTAGAGGACGTCGGCGGCGTCGGCGCCGGCCTTCAGTGCGGCCGCGACCAGGTCGGCGGCGCGACCCTCGGCTTCTTGGACGGAGAGCATCGGCGCGAGGTAGAGGCTCGCCCGGCAAAAGCAACCTCAAGCGTTGCCGACCACCAGGCAGGCGAGGAAGATGAGCAGGCCGGCGGTGCGGTTCGAACGGAACTTCGCCAGCGCGTCGTCGCCGTCCTCGGGCCTGAGCGTCGCGACCTGCCAGAGGAAATGCAGCGCGGCCGGCGCCAGGCCGAGCAAGGCGAACCATTCGCTGCGCACGAGGTGGATGGTCGCGCCCCAGAGGATGAGCGCAAGGAGGTAGCAGATTGCAACGCCGAGCCGCGCGTGGCGGCCGAGCGCGCGGGCGGAGGAGCGGACGCCGACCAAAGCATCGTCCTCCTTGTCCTGCAGTGCGTAGATCGTGTCGTAGCCGATTACCCAGAAGATCGAGCCCGCCCAGAGCAGCCAGACCGGAAGCCCCAGCTGACCCTTGACCGCGGGCCAGCCGACCAGGGCGCCCCAGGAGAAGACCAGCCCGAGCCACGCCTGCGGCCACCAGGTGATCCGCTTCATGAAGGGGTAAGCGGCGACCGGGGCCAGGCTGGCGAGGGCGACGAGCTGGGCGGTGCGACCGAGCTGGAGCAGGACGACAAGGCCGATCAGGCTCATCGCGACGAGCAGGGCCCAGGCGGCGGCGAGCGAAACCCGGCCGCTCGCCAGCGGGCGCAGGCGCGTACGCTCGACCCGTGCGTCGAGGTCGCGGTCGACGATGTCGTTATAGACGCAGCCGGCGCTCCGCATCGCCCAGGCGCCGAGCGCGAGCCAGAGGATCAGAACCCAACCCTCACGGCCGGCCCCGGCGAGCATCAAGCTCCACGCGCAGGGCCAGAACAGCAGCCAGGCGCCGATCGGGCGATCGAGGCGGATCAGCGAGGCATAGGGGCGGACCGAAGCGGGCAGCGCGCCGATCAGGCCACGCTGCTCGCTGTCGGGGACGATTTCCGTGCCAATTTCCTCGGTCATTCCGCCGCAATACCGTTCGACCTGAGCTTGTCGAAGGCGGTTTCTTTCTCTCTAGAAAGGGAAGGGCTTCGACGGGCCCGGCCCGAAGGGTGGATTATGACTGAACTGGCGAAAGCGATCCGCGACAGGCTGCGCGAAGCTGCCGACCCCGCACGCGCACCCGGCATGCAGGCCTATATGAAATCCAAAATGCCCTATCTCGGCGTGTCCACGGTGCCGCTGCGGCAGGTCTGCAAGTCCCTCTTCACCGGCCTCGCCTGGCCGGACAGCGCCGCCTGGCAGGCGGACGTGCTGGCGATCTGGCGCGGCGCCGAATTTCGCGAGGAGCGCTATGCGGCGATCGAGCTGACCGGCGTGCGCGCCGCGCGGCAATTCCAGCGGATCGACGCCTTGGGAATGTACGAGGAGATGATCGTCGACGGCGCCTGGTGGGATTATGTCGACGCGATCGTCACCCAGCGGTTCTGGACGATCCTCCAGAGCGACCGCCCGGCGATGAAGGCGAGGATGCTTGCCTGGAGCCGCGACGCGGATATGTGGAAGAGGCGCAGCGCGATCCTCTGCCAGATCAAGGCGAAGGCGGCGACCGACCTCGATTTCCTCTACGCCTGCATCGAGCCGTCCCTGGACTCGAAGGAGTTCTTCCTGCGCAAGGCGATCGGCTGGGCGCTCCGCGAATATGCCTGGACCGATCCCGAAGAGGTGAAACGCTATGTAGTTGCCAACAAAGACGGGCTGAGCGGCCTCAGCAGGCGTGAGGCGCTGAAGAATATCGGAAAGGTCGGCTGATGGTCGCAACTCCCGCCTGGCCGCCGCAGAGCCTGCCGCGCCTGTTCGTCGACGAGGAATTGGCGAAGGGCCGGAATATCGTCGTCGACGGCAATTATCTCGCCGCGGTGCTGCGGCTCGGGCCGGGCGACAGGGTGAAGCTGTTCGACGACCGGACCGGCGAATGGCTGGCCGAGATCGTCGAGGCGGGGCGCAAGCGCGTCGTCCTGGCCGTCGGCGAGCGGCTGCGGGAGCGGGAGCAGGGGCCGGACCTCTGGCTGCTGTTCGCGCCGATCAAGCGTGGGCGGATCGACTGGCTGGTCGAGAAGGCGACGGAGCTCGGCGTCGCCCGGCTGCTGCCGGTGACGACGCGGCGGACGGTGGTCGACCGGCTCAATCTCGAGCGGCTGCGCGCGCATGCGGTAGAGGCGGCGGAGCAATGCGAGCGGACCACGTTGCCGGAGCTGGGCGAACCGCGGAAGCTTGAGGCGGTGCTGCGGGAGTGGCCCGCCGAGCGGCTGCTCTATTTCGCGGACGAAGGCGGCGGGGAGCCGTTCCGGCCGGTGCCGGGACCGGCGGCGATCCTGATCGGGCCGGAGGGCGGCTTCACCGAGGAGGAACGGGGGGCGCTGCGGGCGCTGCCGCAGGCGCGCCCGGTTTCGCTCGGACCGCGGATCCTGCGGGCGGATACGGCGGCTTTGGCAGCGGTGAGCCTGTGGATGGCGGCGGCGGGGGATTGGTAGGCTAAGCCGCCGCGAAGAACATCAGGTGGACCAGCCGCCCGTTCTCCGGCCGGTCGCCGAAGCCCGGGCCGCTATTATGGAACAGCCAGGGGCTGAACAGGATCAGCCGATTGAAGCGCATCGGCGCGACGAAGGCGCGCTCCCAGCGCGCGGGCTTCAGCGTGTCCTTGTTGACCACGTCCTCGATCAGCGCGTTCGGATCGTCATAGCCGGCGCGCAGCATCTCCACCCGCTCGGTCGGGACGGCGTCGAGTCCGGTCCGCTTGTGGCGGAAGAATTCGGTGCCGCCGCGGCAATGTTCGGGAAGGCTGAGATAGAGGATGCCCGAATAGAAGCAGGGGTCGATATGGACGCCGGAGAGCCCCTTCTCGCGCGCCAGGGTCAGCCGGCAATGACAGTGGCTGGTGCCGGGCTGCGGGGCGACCTTCGCGCCGATCCGCTTCGAGACCGCCTCGTCGAGCCCGTCGATCGGCAGCGGCGCCGTGGAGAGCAGGCCGGGATAATTGCCCTGCTTGAAGCCGGGATCGTAATCGAGCGCCAGCGCCGCGCGGCGGAAGGCCAGCGGATCGCGCAGGAAATTGTCGACGATCATGAAGGAGGGGAGCATCGTGCCTCACCTAGAGCGGCTCGTTCCAAATAAGAACCACTTCCGCTCATCCTGAGTAGGGACCGAGCTTGGCGAGGGCCCGTATCGAAGGACGATCCTTCGATACGCCGGTTCGACAAGCTCACCGGCTACTCAGGAAGAGCGGAGGAGGAAATGGCTGCAAATCGAAGCAAATCGGTAGCCGATCGAAACCCGCTGGCGGGCGAACGCGCGCCCGGCTAGACGCGCGGGATGACGACCCGCACCGAGACCGGCAAGAACGACTGCCTCGTCGAGAGCCGCGACGATCTGCTCGCGACCTTCGCCAAGGGCGAGAAGCCGCGCGCGCTCTGGTCGATCGGCACCGAGCATGAGAAGTTCGTGTTCCGCTGCGCGGATCATCGTGCGCCCTCCTATGACGAGCCGGGCGGCATCCGCGACCTCTTGATGGCGCTCACCCAATATGGCTGGCAGCCGGTCTACGAAGGCGAGAACGTCATCGCGCTGAGCGGGCCGGACGGCGCCGTAAGCCTGGAGCCCGCCGGCCAGCTCGAGCTGTCCGGCGCGCAGCGGCCGCATCTCCACGCGACCTGCGCCGAGACCGGCCGCCACCTCGCCCAGGCCAAGGCGGTCGGCGAAAAATTGGGCCTCTGCTACCTCGGCCTCGGCATGTGGCCCGACAAGACCCGCGAAGAGCTGCCGCGCATGCCCAAGGGCCGCTACGCGATCATGCTGAACTACATGCCCAAGGTCGGCAGCCTCGGGCTCGACATGATGCTGCGCACCTGCACGATCCAGGTGAACCTCGATTATGCCTCGGAAGCCGACATGGTGCGCAAATTCCGGGTCGGCCTGGCCTTGCAGCCGCTCGCCACCGCTTTGTTCGCCAATTCGCCGTTCACCGAGGGCAAGCCGAACGGCTTCCTCTCCTTCCGGAGCCATATCTGGTCGGATACCGATCCGGACCGGACCGGGATGCTGCCCTTCGTGTTCGAGGACGGGTTCGGCTACGAGCGCTATCTCGATTTCGCGCTCGATGTGCCGATGTACTTCCTGTACCGCGACGGCCGCTACATCGACGTCGCCGGCCGCTCCTTCCGCGATTTCCTGGAAGGGAAGCTGCCCGGCCTTCCCGGCGAGAAGCCGCGCATCTCCGACTTCACCGACCATCTCTCCACCATCTTCCCCGAGGTGCGGCTCAAGTCCTTCCTCGAGATGCGCGGCGCCGACGGCGGGCCGTGGAGCAAGATCTGCGCCCTGCCGGCGCTCTGGGTCGGCCTGCTCTACGACGATGCGGCGCTCGGCGCGGCTTGGGACGAAGTGAAGCATTGGAGCCTCGACGGGCGCCAGAAGCTGCGCGACGCGGTGCCGAAGCTGGGGCTGAACGCGGAGACGCCGGACGGCGAGACGCTCGGCGAACTCGGCAAGAGGGTGCTTGCGATCGCCGAGGCCGGGCTGCAGGCGCGGGCGCAGCTCAATGCCTCGGGCGACAATGAATCGGGCTTCCTCGATCCGCTGCGCGAGGTGCTCGCCACCGGCAAGACCCCGGCCGAACGGCTGCTCGGCCGCTATTACGGCAGCTGGGCAGGCGATCTCTCGCGCATCTATGCGGAGGAGAGCTACTGAGGTCGCGACGTCCGCCGGATTGAACCGTCATCGCGAGGAGCGTAGCGACGAAGCGATCCAGGGGCTCGAGCATCGCTCCGGATTGCTTCATCCGGCCTCGCCGGATTCGCAATGACGAGGGGGTTCAGATGACCGACAGTGAACGCCGCACGCTCTATCCGCCGATCGAGCCCTACGAATCCGGCCGTCTCGACGTCGGCGACGGGCACAGCCTCTATTGGGAGCGCTGCGGGAAGAAGGGGGCCAAGCCGGTCGTCTTCCTGCATGGCGGACCCGGCGCCGGCTGCAGCCCCGATCATCGCCGCCAGTTCGATCCGGCACGCTACGACATCTTGCTGTTCGACCAGCGCGGCTGCGGCCGCTCGACCCCCTACGCGTCGCTCGAGGCGAACACGACCTGGCATCTCGTCGCCGATATCGAGCGGCTGCGCGAGATGGTGGGGGTCGAGAAGTGGATGGTCTATGGCGGCTCCTGGGGCTCGACCCTGGCGCTCGCCTACGCCCAGACCTATCCGGACCGCGCCTCCGAGCTGGTGCTGCGCGGCATCTTCACCTTCCGCCAGTCCGAGCTCGACTGGCTCTACCAATATGGCGCTTCGGAGATCTTCCCGGACAAATGGCCGGAATTTCTCGCACCAATCCCCGAAGCCGAGCGTAGCGAGATCACCCTTGCCTATCAGCGCCGACTGACCGGCGACGACAAGGCCGCGCAGCTCGAGGCCGCCAAGGCCTGGAGCAAATGGGAAGCGCAGACCGTGACCCTGCTGCCCGATCCGCACGTGATCGAGGAGTTCACCAGCGACGAGTTCGCGATCGCGATCGCGCGGATCGAGAATCACTACATGGTCCACAAGGGCTGGCTCGAGGAAGGCCAGCTGCTCGCCGGCGCCGCGAAGCTGCGCCACATTCCCGGCGTGATCGTGCAGGGCCGCTACGATTGCTGCACGCCGCCGGTCACCGCCTGGGACCTGAAGCAGGCCTGGCCCGAGGTCGAGCTGCAGATCGTCCCGGATGGGGGCCATCTGTTCAGCGAGCCGGGGATCACCGACGGGCTGATCCGGGCGACGGACCGCTTCGCGGCCGGGTAAAGAGAACCATCGCGCGGGCCCGCGAAGCAAAAAGAGGTCTTTTGGTTCGCGCAGAGACGCAGAGACGCGGAGGGTCCGCGTTTCCCGTGCACCCGCACGAGGTAGCGTGACCGGAATGCGCTCGCGCGCGAGCTGGACTGCACCCCTATCGTGAGACACGAAGCTTAGACACACGCTGTTGGAACTAACTTTGCAGGACTTGCCGCATGCGGCAAGTCCTGCGGCCATTGACCGCCCTCGAACGCTGCCGGTGGCCGGTAGTTGAGCGCGGAGTGCAGTC
>JAFAZM010000315.1 GCA_019239785.1 Sphingomonadaceae bacterium | reverse complement strand
GGCCGGGCGCGTCCGTCTTGATCTCCCGGTCCCTGGGGTCGGGCTGCGAATCCTCGCGCTCGACGATCAGGTTCGGGAACTCGCCATCGCCTTCGTTGCGGAAGAAGAGCGACTTGCGCCCGTCGGCCACGAGGACGAAGCTGTCATGGGGGATCTGCATCGCGGCGCTCCTGCTGTTTCGTTCGATTGAACGCGACAGCAGCGGCGATGGTTGCCGCGCCGACGGCGCGCCGCCATAGGCGGCCGATGCGCATCCTCCTCACCAATGACGACGGCGTGAACGCCACCGGGCTGAAGGTGCTGGAAAGGATCGCGCTGCTCTTCTCCGACGACGTCTGGGTGGTGGCGCCGAGCGAGGAGCAATCGGGCGCCGGCCATTCGCTGACCCTGACCGTGCCGATCCGCCTCAGAAAGCTCGGCGAGCGCCGCTTCTGCGTCACCGGCACGCCGACCGACGCGGTGATGATGGGCCTCGCCCATCTCCTCGCCGACGGCAGGCCGGACCTGATCCTGTCGGGCGTCAACCGCGGCGCCAATCTCGGCGAGGACGTGACTTATTCGGGGACCGTCTCGGCCGCGATGGAGGGCGCGCTCGCCGGCATCCCCTCGATCGCGCTCAGCCAGAATTACGCCCGCGAAGGGATGGGCGACACGGTCCCCTTCGCCGCCGCCGAAGCCTGGGCCGAGCGCGTGCTGCGGCCGCTGCTCGGCGCGCCGATGGCGCCGCACACCTTGGTCAACGTCAACTTCCCGGCTCTGCCGCCCGACGAGGTGAAGGGGATCCGCGTCGTCCGCCAGGGCATCCGCGACTACGGGCGGCTCAGGATCGACAAGCGCACCGACCCGCGCGGCTACGATTATTTCTGGTTCGGCCTGCGCCCGGTGCCGCACACGCCCGGCCATGTCACCGACCTGGAGGCGATCGCCGACGGCTATGTGGCGGTGACGCCGCTTCACCTCGACTTGACCCACGAGGCGTCGCTGGCCGAGCTTGGCAGCCTCTACGAAGGAGATTGAGATGGCACCGATGCTTGCCGCCCTGCTGCTCGCCGCCACCCCGGCGCTGCCGTCTGACATCACCGACCGCAGCGATCCCGAGGGGCGCGCGGTGAACTGCGCGGCCTATCTCGGCCACGAGATCAACGCCGTGCCGCGCGCCGCCCGGCCGCCGCTGATCGCGGCGATGCGGGCCTGGCGCGCGGACCTGGAGCGGCGCCGGACCAAGGACGAGGCCGACCAATATTTCGCCTCCACCTTCGCGGTGCTGCGCGACACGCCGCCGCGCACCCGTCGCGCGGCCGCCGCTTATTGCCGCGCGCACGCGCCGGGGCGGAGGCGCTAGCGCGATTTCTTGTCGGATGCATCATCCGACGACTCGGAAATCGCGGTAATACAAGACCTAGACGGCGCAGCTGATCCGGACCGACGCGATGTGACGCCGGCCGCGCCGGTCGGTGAAGGTCAGGGTGGCGCGGCGGGCGTCGAATTCATGGGCAGCGGCGACGACGGCGCCCTCGTCGATGCGCAGCTCGCCCTCGTCGGCGACGAAGCGGTTCTGGTCGTCGGGACTGGCGCGCCGGAAGCGTACGAGCCGGCCGCCGATGCGGAGCGCCGGCGACGGCACCTCCGCCTCGGTTTCCCAGCTCACCAGCCTCCGGTCGCGGGAGTCGGTGAGCCAGCAGAGCGGCCCGCTCTCCCCTTCCGGATCGCCGGGCCGCAGCGGCGAGAAGAGCGGGTTATCGCGCGCCGGGTGCCAGCCGGTGTCGTAGAAGCAGAAGCCTTCCATCCTGAACTCGGGGCAGTGGCGCTGTGCGCGGTGCGGATGGCGGACGCGCGCCGCCGCGGAGGGCACGAAGCAGGGTGCGGTCTGCCCGGCGAGCAGGATCAGGCCGGCAAGCAGAGACAGGCGCATCTGGTGGTCCCTCCCTGGGCGCAGCATCGGCCTTCCGCCGCGGACGGGCAAGCCCCAGCCCGCCCCTAGGAAAAGTGCCCGAACATCACTATGTGGCGGCCGTTCCCATGGAAACGCTCGAACTCCCCTCACCGCCGAAGGTCGGCATGGTGTCGCTCGGCTGTCCGAAGGCCCTGGTCGATTCCGAGCGGATCCTGACCAAGCTTCGCTCCGACGGCTATCAGATGTCGCCCGATTATGCCGGCGCCGACGTCGTCCTGGTCAATACCTGCGGCTTCCTCGATTCCGCCAAGGAGGAGAGCCTCTCTGCGATCGGCGAGGCAATCGCCGAGAACGGCCGGGTGATCGTCACCGGCTGCATGGGCAAGGAGGCGGAGCTGATCCGTGCGCGCTTCCCCGAGGTCCTCGCGATCACCGGCGCCGCCCAATATGAGGACGTCGTCGGCGCCGTCCACGTCGCCGCGCCGATTCCGCCCTCCGCCTACCTTAACCTGGTGCCGGACGCCGGGCTGAAGCTCACCCCGCGCCATTATTCCTATCTGAAGATCTCCGAAGGCTGCAATCATCGCTGCGCCTTCTGCATCATCCCCAGCCTGCGCGGCGACCTGGTCAGCCGCCGCCCCGACGCGATCATGCGCGAGGCCGAGAAGCTCGTCGCCGCGGGGACGAAGGAATTGCTGGTGATCAGCCAGGACACCTCGGCTTACGGCGTGGACCTGAAGCACGCCGCCTGGCCGTGGAAGGGGGGCGAGGTGCGCGCGCACATGACCGATCTCGCCCGCGAGCTCGGCAAGCTCGGCGCCTGGGTGCGGCTCCATTACGTCTATCCCTATCCGCATGTCGACCGGGTCATCCCCCTGATGGCCGACGGCCTGGTCCTTCCCTATCTCGACATCCCCTTCCAGCATGCCTCCCCCAAGGTGCTGAAGGCGATGAAGCGGCCGGCGAACGAGGCCAAGGTGCTCGAGCGGATCCGGGGCTGGCGCGAGATCTGTCCCGACATCGCGATCCGCTCGACCTTCATCGTCGGTTTCCCCGGCGAGACCGAGGAGGATTTCGCTTACCTGCTCGACTGGCTCGACGAGGCGCAGCTCGACCGGGTGGGCGCCTTCCGCTTCGAGCCGGTCGGCGGCGCCGCGGCCAACGGCCTGCCGGGCGTGGTCCCGGAAGAGGTCAAGGAGGAGCGCTACGCCCGCTTCATGGAGAAGACCGCCGCAATCTCGGCCGCCAAGCTCGCGGCGAAGGTCGGCCGCACGCTCGACATCATCATCGACGCGGTGGATCCCGAGGGCGGCGCCACCGGCCGCTCCAAGGCCGACGCGCCCGAGATCGACGGCGAGGTCCATCTGCGCGACGCCGGCCACCTTGCCCAGGGCGACATCGTGAAGGTCATAATCGAGGACGCCGACGAGCACGACCTGTTCGGAGTGCCGGCCGCAAGATGACGAGCGGGAGCAAAAGCGCCTAGGATAGGCGCCATGCAACCGCCGCCGCGCCCTCGCCTCGCCGCGCTCGACAGCTTTCGCGGGCTCACCGTCGCGGGCATGATCATCGTCAACACGCCCGGCTCGGACTCCTATGTCTGGTGGCCGCTCGACCACGCCGCATGGCATGGCTTCACGCCGACCGACCTCGTCTTCCCGGCCTTTCTCTGCGCGATGGGCGTCGCCCTCGGCCTGTCCTTCCCGCGCCCCATCACGGCGCAGCTCTGGCGGCGCGTCGCCTGGCGGGTTCTCGCTTTGATCGCGATCGGCTGGGCGTGGCAGATGCTCGCGCGGCCGGGCATCGAGACGTTCCGGGTCTTCGGCGTGCTGCCGCGGCTCGGCCTCTGCTTCGGGCTCGCCGCGAGCTTCGCGATCCTCACCGCGCACCGCGCACCCGACGGCAAGGCCCGCCTCAATCCAGCCGCGATCCTGATTGCCATCGTCGTCCTGCTGCTTGGCTATTGGGCGGCGATGGCGCTCGGGGGGGATTTCACGCCCGAAGGCAATTTCGCCGGACGGGTCGACCGCGCGATCGTGGGCGCAAATCATATGTGGCGGCTGGGCACGGATGCGGCCGGCAATGTCGTCTACGATCCGGAGGGTTTGTTCTCCACCCTGCCGGCCACCGCCAACGTGCTGTTCGGCCTGCTCGCCGCGCTCGCCTGGCAGCGCGCGCAGGGTCGCGCGACCTTGTGGATCGCACTTGCGGGACTCGCGCTCATCCTGCTCGGCCTCGCGCTCGGCCCCTGTTTCCCGATCAACAAGAAGATCTGGACGAGCAGCTACGTCCTGCTCTCGACGGGCCTTTCCGCCCTGCTCTTCGCCTTCTGCATCGCCGCGACGCGGAGCGTAGCGGTTCGCCGCGCGCTGCTGCCGTTCGACATGTTCGGCATGAACGCGATCCTCGCCTATATCGTCTCGCTGCTGATCGGTCTGGCGGGAATGCGGCTGGGCTTCCAGGCGGCCGGCTTCGCGGCGATCGAGGGCCTGCTCCACGCCCCCTATCTGGCCTCGTTCCTCTACGCGCTGGCAGTGCTGCTCGTGGTGCTTGCACTTTTGATCCCGCTGCACGGGCGCGGCATCCATCTTCGCCTGTAACCGCGCGCCGCCATAAGCTAAGGCCGCGCCATGACCGACCTTTCCGCCCTGATCAAAGCCGACAAGGGGCAGCCGGCCACGCCGCTTCACCTCGTCGACAAGAAGAGCTTCGACGCCTGGCTGAAGGCGCTGCCGGCACGCGCCCGCAACGCCGCCAGGGCGCAGGGCTTCAAGGGCGACGGCTTCCAGCTCGCCATATTGCCGGGCGAGCGCGACGAATGGTCCGCCGCGCTCGGCGTCGCCAATGTCGAGGAATTGAGCCCCTGGTGCCTCGCCAAGGCGGCGGAAAGCCTGCCCGAGGGAACATACCGGGTCGCCGGGCGCGGGCCGGGGCCGGCGCTGCTCGGCTGGCTGCTCGGCCAATATCGGTTCGACCGCTACCGCAGGGAGAAGAAGGAAAGCGGGCCGCGCATCCTGCTCACCGACGAGCCGGCGCGGATCGACGAGAATGTGTTGATCGCCGAGGCGACCTTCCTCGTCCGCGACCTGGTCAACATTCCCGCCGGCGATCTCGGCCCGGCCGAGCTCGAGGCGGCGGCGCTGGCTCTGGCCGACGAGACCGGCGCGAAGGTGACCGTCACCCGCGACCAGGCGCTCGACGAGGGCTATCCGATGATCGCCGCCGTCGGCGCTGCCGCGGGACGCGGCCGCGAGCCGCGGCTGATCGAGCTCGAACATGGCGACAAGAGGCATCCCAGGATCGCGATCGTCGGCAAAGGAGTCTGCTTCGATTCGGGCGGGCTCGATCTCAAGCCGGCGGCGGGCATGCGGCTGATGAAGAAGGACATGGGCGGCGCCGCGCATGCGCTCGCCCTCGCCCGGCTCGTCATCAAGGCGCGGCTGCCGGTGCAGGTCCACCTGCTGATGCCGGCGGTCGAGAATGCGGTCTCCGGCGCCGCCTTCCGTCCGGGCGACATATTGCGCAGCCGCAAGGGGCTCAGCGTCGAGATCGGCAACACCGATGCCGAGGGGCGGCTGATCCTCGGCGACGCTTTGGCCAAGGCGGGCGAGGCCGAACCGGTGCTGATCCTCGATTTCGCGACCCTGACCGGCGCCGCCCGAGTCGCGCTCGGCCCCGACCTCCCGGCGATGTTCGCCAATGACGACGCTCTGGCGAACGATCTGCTGGCGCGCGGCACCGAGGTCTCGGACCCTCTGTGGCGGATGCCGCTCTGGAAGCCCTATGACGAGATGCTCGCCTCAGACGTCGCCGATCTCGGGAACGTCTCGGATGCGCCCTTCGCCGGGGCGGTGACCGCCGCTTTGTTCCTGCAGCGCTTCGTGCCCGAGGGCACGCCTTGGGCGCATTTCGACACCTTCGCCTGGCGTCCGGCGGCCAAGCCGGGGCGCCCGAAAGGCGGCGACGCGCTGGGGTTGCGCGCGGCCTGGGCGACGCTTCGCCAGCGTTACGGTGCTTGAAGAGCCGCCACTGTTCCGGCGGCGGCATGAGCTACATTAGCGACAATTCGGGAAACGAAACGGTCGCTTACTGGTTGTAACCGCAAAACATAGTCCTCATCATTTCGGAGCCGTGCCGTGCCCAACCAGGCCCTGCGAAGCTGGATGCAGACCCTGATCTCCTATGTGAGGTCGGGTCAGCCCGACCTCACCAACCGGCAGATGGCGCTGATGTTGCTCGTCTATCTGACCCCCGGCCCCCACACGGTGCGCGGCCTCGCCCACCTGCTCGGCGTTTCGAAGCCGGTGATCACGCGCGCCTTGAATACGCTCGGTGCGCTCGGCTATCTCCGCCGCGTTCGCGACGAGAGCGACAGGCGCAACGTCTTCGTCGCCAAGACCAGCACTGGGCAGGATTTTCTTGAAAGCTTCGAACGCAATCTCGAGCAATCGAATCTGGACCGCAGGGCCCCGCGGGAAAACGGATTCATCCTCCAGCACGGATAGGCATTTCCGGCTCGACGGCCCGTCGCGCCCGATTGACGTGCGCATCCACGCCTGGCGCAAGGACCTCGCCGATATCGGCCTCGCCGGCCAGGTCTTCGCGCCCCATTATGCGCGGCCGCTGGCCCGCAGCTGCGGGGCGCAAACGACGATGCTTCGGCCGAATCCCGACGCGCAAGGCGGGGCGATCTCGCAGCTGCTGCCGGGCGAGGAATTTTCGGTGCTCGAATATGCGGGCGGCTGGGCCTGGGGCTTCTCCGCGCACGACCATATCGTCGGCTATGTCGAGGGAATCGCGCTCGCCGACCCGATCGCGGCCACCCATTTCGTCTGCGAGGCGCGGGCGCCGGTGACTCCGGACGGCAGCCTCGCCTCGCCGGTGATCGCGCATCTGCCGATGGGGACGCTGCTGCAGGGCCACGAGGAAGGCGCCTGTCTCGACACCGAATATGGCTGCGTGCCGCTCAGCCATTTGCGGCGGCTCGACGATCCCGAGGCCGATCCGGTGGTCGTCGCCGAGCGGCTGCTCGGTGCGCCCTGGCTGGACGGCGGCCGCACCGCCGATGGCATCGACGCGGCCGGGCTGGTCCAGCTCGCTTTGTCCCTCTGCGGAGTCGAGGCGCCCCGGCTGCTCGACCAGCTTCCCGCGCTCGGCACGCCGGTTCCGGAGCAGGAGCCGGCCCGGCGCGGCGACCTCGTCCTGTTCGAGGACGGCGCCGGACTGATGGTCGACGACCTCCTGATGATCCATGCCGGCTGCGCCGCCGGCAAGGTCACGGTCGAGCCCGCGGCGCCCTTCGCCGCGGAACGGCGCCGCATCCCGCTCTGACCATTGCATTCCGTCTCCGGAACGAGCAGGCTCCCGCTTCGGTGGGACAGAGGGGAACTGCCATGAGCACTGTCATCGGGGCGCGCGCGCCCGCCTGGCTCCGGATCGTCGCGGCGCTCGGCCTGATCTGGAATTGCATGGGGGTATATGCCTATCTCGCGACGGTCGGCGTGGTGAAGGCCGGCGGCGGGATGGCCATGGCGCAGATGCCCGCGTGGGTTACCGGCGCCTTCGCGATTTCCGTGTTCGGCGGCCTGCTGGGCTGTCTCGGCCTGGTCCTGCTGAAGCGCTGGGCAAAGCTGCTGCTGCTGCTCTCCTTCCTCGCGCTGCTGGCGCAGGACGTCTGGAAATTCGCGATGACTGCAGGGCCGGCCGACAATCTGCCGCTGACCGCCGCCGTCAACCTGATCGCGATCCTGCTCGTCTGGCTCGCTTATTCGGCCGACAGCAAGGGGTGGCTCAGCTAGGCACTTAATTCCTCTCGGAGCCCCTCACATCTGGCCGCGCGCGCGGCGGATGGCGTACCAGCGCGCGACGTTGGCCTGGTGCTGCTGGAGCGTATCCGCGAAGACGTGGCCGCCGGTGCCGTCGGCGACGAAATAGAGCGCGTTGGTTGGCGCCGGATCGAGCACCGCGGCGATCGAGGCGCGGCCGGGATTGGCGATCGGCCCGATCGGCAGGCCGGGACTACGATAGGTGTTGTAGCCGTTGTTCGCCTGCAGCTCGGATTCGAGGATGCGCCGGCCAAGCGGCCGCCCGTGCGTGACCGGGTAGATCACGGTCGGATCGGCCTGGAGCGGCATGCCCCGCCGCAGCCTGTTGCCGTAGACGCCGGCGATCAGCCGCCGCTCCGAGGCCTTCCCGGTCTCCTTCTCGACGATCGAGGCGAGGATCACCGCCGCCTCGGGGCTGACCACCGCGGTCGCGGGGGTCCGCCGCGGCCAGAGCCGGGCCAGGGTCGCCCGCATCGCATTCTGCATCCGGCCGAGCACCGCCGCCCGGGTCTCGCCGCGGCGATAGGAATAGGTGTCGGGCAGGACCGAGCCTTCCGGCGGCACGTCGACCGCGCCGGTGAGGAAGGGAATCGCCATCAGCCGTTCCTGCACCAGCACCGAAGGCATGCCTTCGGGGATCGTCACCATCCGCTGCACCGGCCGGCCGAACTGGAGCTGGTAGAGGATCGCCTCGGGGCTGCTCCCCGCGGGGAGCAGGAACTCGCCGGACTGGACCGGGGCATGCGCGCCGAACAGGCGCGCGAAGGCGCGGAAGGTGGTGGCGTTGCCGCGGATCGCGTGCGCGTCTTCGAGCTGGTCGGCGACCTTGGCGATGCTCGCGCCCTGATCGACGATGAGCGTGACCGGCTGCGAGATCGGGCCGCTGCCCGCCCAGAGCAGCCAATAGGCGCTGCCGATCGCGATGAGCAGCAGCAACGGCAGCGCGAGCAGCAGCCAGAGGCGCTTCATCGCTCGGACTCCGGTTCTAGATCGCCTTCATCACCAGGCTGGCATTGGTGCCGCCGAAGCCGAAGCTGTTGTTCAGCACCGCCTTCACCTCGCGCTGCCGCGCTTTGTGCGGCACGAGATCGACGCCTTCCGTGCCCTCGTCCGGATTGTCGAGGTTGAGCGTTGGCGGCACCACCTGATCGCGGATCGCCAGGATGCAGAAGATCGCCTCGACCGCGCCCGCGCCGCCGAGCAGATGACCGATCGCGGACTTGGTCGAGCTCATCGACACCTTGCCGATCGCATTGCCGAACAGGCGCTTCACCGAGGCGAGCTCGATCGTATCGGCCATGGTCGAAGTGCCGTGCGCGTTGATGTAATCGATGTCGCTCGGCGTCATGCCCGCCTTCTTCAGCGCCATCTCCATCGACCGGTAGGCGCCGAAGCCGTCCGGATGCGGCGCGGTGACGTGATGCGCGTCGCCCGACAGACCATAGCCGACCACTTCGGCATAGATTTTCGCGCCTCGGGCCTTGGCATGCTCATATTCCTCGAGCACGACGACGCCGGCGCCCTCGCCCATGACGAAGCCCTCGCGATCCTTGTCATAGGGCCGGCTCGCCTGCTCCGGCCGGTCGTTGTAGCTGGTGTTGAGCGCGCGAGCCTGGGCGAAGCCGGCGATGCCGATCGGGCAGATCGTCGCTTCCGCCCCGCCGGCGAGCATGATGTCGGCATCGTCGTCACGGATCATCCGTGCCGCGTCACCGATCGAATGGGCGCCGGTCGAGCAGGCGGTGACGACCGCATGGTTAGGGCCCATCAGCCCGTATTTGATGCCGACCTGCCCGGAAATCAGGTTGATCAGCCGACCATGGACGAAATAGAT
>JAFAZM010000158.1 GCA_019239785.1 Sphingomonadaceae bacterium | reverse complement strand
CAAAACCCCTCTCCCGTTTCGGGGAGAGGGAGGGGCCCGCTCGCGAAGCGAGCGGGAGGGTGAGGGCAGGGGCGGGCGGTCCTGCTCGAACTCTGACGATTACCCGCCCACGTCGCACCCTCACCCTGCCGGCCTCCGGCCGGCTGTCCCTCTCCCCGGAACGGGAGAGGGAAAGGGGTCAGCCCGCGACCGATGCTGCCAAAGCCCGGATCAGTTCGCCGCCATTCCCGCGCCAGGCGCTGCCGTGCATGCAGGCGAGCGTCCCGGGCTCGGTCGCGGCGATCCGCGCCAGCGTGGCGGCGGTGTTCGGGCCGTGCGCATAATAATCCATCGGCTGGCGGAATGCCTCGCTGGGGCCGAGGATGTCGCCCTCGGTCAGCGCCACGTCGCCGGTGCCCGGCTGGGTGAACAGGTCGCCGCAGAACAGGGTGCCGGTCACCTCCTCGTAAAGATAGCCGCATTCCCAGCCGTGCGGCACGTGCGGCGCGTCGATCCAGCGCACCCGCCGGCCGCCGAGGTCCACGGCCTCGCCGTCGGCGAGCGGCCGCGGCGCCCGGTCGGCGATGTCGCCGACCGAGACCATCGCCGCCAGCGCGCCGCACAAAGGCGCGGCCTTCGGCGCGGCCTCCAGCCAGAGGTTCAGGGCGCCGCATTCGTCCGCCTCGACATGGCTGAACGAGACGTGCCGGAGCTTCTCGACCGGCATCACCGTGGCCACGGCGTCGCGCACATGCGGAAACAGGCCGCGCAGCCCGGTGTGGAACAGCAAGGGCTCGTCGGCGACCAGCAGATATTGGTTGAACGAGAATTGCTGGCCCGGGATCGGCACCGGCGTGTTGATCCGATAAATCCCGTCCGCGATCTCGCAGATGTTCGTGCCCGTCTCTTTATTGGTGACCAGCATCCTGGCGACTCCTTCAGAGAATGTCGGAAGCCGGCTAGCGGCTCGCGCGCAGGGGTGGTCGGAAAGTCGACGAACCTGCCGGCTCGCGCGCCGACGGTGTGGAGCCGTCGACGAAGGCGACCTTTCGGACGACGGAGCTCAGGCCGGCGAGAATGCCGGCTTCACGTCCGTTCGCGCAAAATCGTCGCCGACGAAGAGGAGCGGGCAGTCATGCTCCTTGGCGAGCGCATAGGCGAAGGCGTCGCCAAGGTTGAGCTTGGCGCGATGGAAGCCTTTGCCCCATCTGACGTAGGCGCTGACGGCGGCATAAGCGGCCGCTTCATCGAAGGGCACAACCGTCAGCGCCAGGTCGGCGATGAGGCGCCCCATTTCGCCATGGAGCTGCCGCCTGGCCGCGACGATCAGGGCTTCGGTCAGATTGGGCGCGGCGATCAGCAGCTCGTCCGCGTCGGCGATCGCGGCTCGGCAGGCCAGCGCTTCCGGCTCCCCCTGCAGAACGGCAATCAACGCGGACGTATCGACGACGATCACGCGGGCAGGCCGTCGTCACCATAAAGATAATCCTGGCTGCGCGCCGCGCTCGGCCCGCCATGCGCGCCTCGCTCGCGGGCGTCGGCCACGGCGCGGTCGATCGCCGCGAGACGCCGGGCGCGCATCTCGTCGGCGGAGGGCTTGGCCCCGACCGGCGTGAGCCGCACCGCCGGATGGCCATGCCGCGTAAGGATCACCTCATCGCCCGCTTCGGCGCGACGCACGAGATCTGTGAGCTTGCCCTTGGCATCGGAAACAGGAATGTGCATCGGGAGTCCTTCTGGACCATCAGATAGTCCAAAACGACGAAAATTGCAAGAGTCGACCTCCCGTCAGTGCGGTGCTCAGGCGGGGCTGACGAAGCTGTCGAGCACGCGCTTTCGCCCCGAATGCTCGAAGTCGATCTCCAGCTTGTTGCCTTCGATCTCGGCGACCTGCCCGTAGCCGAACTTCGAGTGGAACACCCGCTGCCCAAGCGCGATGTCCGCCCGTCCCGGATTGCCGAGGCTGATCGCGCTCGCCTTGACGTCGATCACCGGCTGGGCGTTGCGGTCGAAGCCGCCGGAGAGGGCCGCGCGCTGCCAGCCGGGGCCGCGGCCGGTGCGGCGGGCTACGTCGGCGAAGGGGTCGGCGCGCTCGGACCAGTTGGCGCGCCACAGGCTCTCGCCGCCGCTCATGCTGCTTTCGGACATGATGTTGGCATCCGGCAGCTCGGTGACGAAGCGCGAGGGGATGGACGAGGTCCATTGGCCGTAGATGCGGCGGTTGGCGGCGTGGAGGATGATGCAGCGCTTCCGCGCCCGCGTGATCGCGACATAGGCCAGCCGCCGCTCCTCCTCGAGGCTCGCATTGCCGCCCTCGTCGAGCGCGCGCTGCGAGGGGAAGACGCCTTCCTCCCAGCCGGCGAGGAAGACGGTGTCGAACTCCAGCCCCTTGGCGGCGTGGATGGTCATGATCGTGACCTTGTCCGTCTCCCGGTCGGCGTCATTGTCCATGACCAAGGAGACATGCTCGAGGAAGGCGCCGAGCGTTTCGTAATCCTCCATCGCCCGGGTCAATTCGGCGAGGTTCTCCAAGCGGCCGGCGCTCTCCGCCGACCGGTCGGCCTGCAGCATCGCGGTATAGCCGGATTCGTCGAGCACGAGCCGGGCGAGCTCGGGATGCGGCAATTCGTCCAGTTTCGCCCGCCAGCGCGCGAAATCGCCGACCAGGTTGCCGAGCGACTTGCGGGCGGCGCCGGTCAGCTCGTCGCTGTCGAGGATACGGGCGGCGGCGAAGGAGAGCGGGATCTCCTCGACGCGGGCGAGCTGGTGGAGCTTCGCCACCGCCTTGTCGCCAAGCCCGCGCTTGGGGACGTTGACGATCCGCTCGAAGGCGAGGTCGTCGGCCGGCTGGGCGATCACCCGGAGATAAGCGAGCGCGTCGCGGATCTCAGCCCGCTCGTAGAAGCGGAAGCCGCCGACGATCCGGTAGGGCAGGCCGATCGCAATGAACCGGTCCTCGAACTCGCGGGTCTGGAACTGGGCGCGGACCAGGATCGCGCATTCGTCGAGACGGCCGCCGTGGCGCTGCACATTCTCCAATTCGTCGCCGACCCGGCGCGCCTCCTCCGGCCCGTCCCAGATGCCGATCACCTGCAATTTCTCGCCCTCGCCGGACTCGGTCCAGAGCGTCTTGCCGAGCCGGCCGCTATTCCGGGCGATCAGGCCGGAGGCGGCGGCGAGGATATGCGGGGTTGAGCGGTAATTCTGCTCCAGCCGGATGATCTTGGCGCCGGGGAAATCCTTCTCGAAGCGAAGGATGTTCGAGACCTCGGCCCCCCGCCAGGAGTAGATCGAATTGTGCGTAACGATCCCTTCGGCAAGGAAATTGTGTGTGCCCTCGACATTCAGGTCGTAGACTGTGCTGCTGCCCTGGACCGTCTCGACGGCGGTGACCGCGTCGTGGCTACCGTCGGCTCCGGCAACCATCATCCCGGGGCGGATTTGCGCCGCGGGGCGAAGCGCTAACGGTTTGCCGAGGATGTTCGCCCTGACTTTTTCATCGAGGTCGAACCGACTGGCGAGTAGCTTGCGAATCGAATCGACCTTGGAGACGTCGCGGTAGAGCGTTGCGTAACGCCAGTTCGCCGGATTGCGCCGGTAGCTGCGTGGATCGAGACCGAGTTCGCGAACCGCATCGCGCTCCTCGGTCTGCGTCCCGCTCAGCGAAATCCGATGCATCGGCGTGGTCCCACGATGCTCTGCGTAGAGCGTCAGATTGAGGACCTTCCGCCGCCCGGCCGCCGTTTGAGGAACGTGATACGGATGCTCGGGCGAAAGGCCATGATCCTGCATCAGACTGAGCGCCTTGCCCTCGCTGTCCAGCTCCCGGTGCAGCCGGTCTAGCCGCGCTTGGTCGTGAACCAGGCCGGCGGTGCTTCCACCCTTCCGCGCGACGAAAGGAAAGGTGGTGATGCCGTAGCCGAGGCTCAGCCTGTGCTCATGCTCGCGCGCATCGTTCTCATTGTCGAAGGCAGCGACGAGCCAGACCGCATCGGCATGTTCGTGCAGGCAGCGCTGCTTGAAACCGATCACCGGCTTCGCTTGGCCGCGCGTGTAGATTTGGGAGGTCCCGAGCCTGTAGCCGACACCACGCTTCCACATCAGATAAGTGAAATATTTCTGCGGACTCTCCTCACGGATGAAGTCGGCGAAATGAACATGCTCCGCCGTGCCGACGAGCGTCCTGCCAGAAGCCGTACGCAGACGAATCAGCCCCGTCCTGCCCTCGCGGCGGAAGACGTTCGTAACCCGTGCCGGCCGGAAGTCGCCCGAGCCATGGCACGACAGGACCTGGTCACCAGGCCGGACAGCCTCAATGGGGCGGAGCGATCCATCCGCCATCGTCACCTTCGTGCCTTCGGCCAGGCACTGGTCGTCGTCGCCGACGCAGCAGATGTTCTTCCGCTCCTGGGCGAGCAGCCGCAGCCAGAGATATTGGGACTGGTTGGTGTCCTGATATTCGTCGACTAGGATGTAGCGGAAGCGCTGCTGATAATGTTCCAGCACGTCGCGATGCGTCTTCAGGATCACCAGCATGTGCAGCAGCAGGTCGCCGAAATCGCAGGCGTTGAGGTCGCGCAGCCGCGCCTGGTAGAGCCGGTAGAGGTCCGCGCCCTTGCCGTGCGCATAGGCTTCGGCCTCGCCGGCATCGACCTGGTCCGGGGTCCAGCCCTTGTTCTTCCAGCGGTCGATCAGCCCGGCGAGCAGCCGCGCCGGCCATCTTTTCTCGTCGATGTCGGCGGCGAGGATGATCTGCTTCAGCAGGCGGAGCTGATCGTCCGTGTCGAGGATCGTGAAGTTGCTCTTGAGCCCGACCAGCTCGGCATGGCGGCGCAGCATCTTCGCGCCGATCGAATGGAAGGTGCCGAGCCAGGGCATCCCTTCGACCGCCTGGCCGACGATCCGCCCGACCCGCTCGCGCATCTCGCGCGCCGCCTTGTTGGTGAAGGTCACCGCGAGCAGCTCGGACGGCCAGGCCTTGCGGGTGAACAGCAGGTGGGCGAGCCGCGCGGTCAGCGCCGCCGTCTTCCCCGTGCCGGCGCCGGCGAGCACCAGCACCGGCCCCTCGGTGGTCAGCACGGCTTCGCGCTGCGGCGCGTTGAGGCCGGCCAGATAGGGCGGCTCGGGAGCGGTGGCGGGGACGTCGGACATCGGTGAACAGCTAGGGAACGTGACGCCCCGGGGCAAGCAGCGGTTCCGCCAAGCTCGGGGATGTGAGCGCTAACAATCCGGCTTGACTCCGCGCCTGCGCATGCGCAGCCTTCCCGTTCCGCGCGCGCAACGACGCCGCGAAGGGGAGGACATGCCATGGCCACCGCGACTGCCGCGCCGACCGCCAATCCCGCCGCTCTCGGCCTGGTCGGCTTCGGCCTCACCACCGTGCTGCTGAGCCTGATCAATGCCGGGGTGCTGCCTGCGGGCGGCGAGGGCGTCGTGATCCCGCTCGCGCTGGCCTATGGCGGCCTCATCCAGATCATCGCCGGCCTGCTCGAATTCCGGCTCGGCAACACGTTCGGGATGACGGCCTTCCTCAGCTACGGCGCCTTCTGGTGGTGGTTCGCCTTCCTGCTGCTGTTCGCCCATGTCGGGATGATCGACATCGCGGGCGCCGGCCCGACCGTCGGCGTCGCCCTCCTGCTCTGGGGGCTGCTGACCCTCTATCTCTGGGTCTCGACCTTCCGGCTGCCGCGCATCCTGTTCCTGATCTTCCTGACCCTCTGGGTCACCTTCCTTCTGCTCGGCCTCGGCGGCGTGATGGGCGCGCCGAACCTCTCGCATCTGGGCGGCTGGCTCGGCCTCGTCTGCGGCTCGCTGGCGATCTACGGCAGCTTCGGCCTAGTCACCAATGCGACCTGGGGGCGGAACGTGATTCCGTTGGGGGAGAAGCCGTTTCTTTCGTAAATCGTGAAGCTTACGGCAACAACCTCTGAGTCATCCTGACGAAAGTCAGGATCCATGAACACTGTCGTCGAGGCTCGCTTGGTCAGTGTTCATGGATCCCGGATCAAATCCGGGATGACGACTGGGATTAGGAGGAGCAGACTGCGCTCAAAATGGCCAGCGCCGCCGACGGGGCGGCTGCGGCTCGTCATCATCCGCTTCTGCACGGCGCTCGTTGTCGATGCTCCATTCATGGTCCTGGACGATGTGTGAGACCCTTGGCCGGCCGTAGCGGTCGCGGGCGGGCTCGAAGCGGAAGCGCTGCTCGATCAGACGGCAGGTGGTATCGTCGAGCTCGCGGCTGCCGCTGGAATGGGTGATCGCGCAATGGGTCGCGCGGCCGTCGGTCTCGACCGTGTAGATCACCGAGACCGTGCCGCCTTCCCCCGCTTCGCCGGCACCGCGCGGATAGTCGCGGTCGCGGAGCTCACCGCGGATCTGGCGCGGCGGCGCGGCGCCGTCGTCGTCGCCGCCTCCGCCCGGCCCGTTGCCGAAGCCGCCGCTGCCGGGGCCGTTACCCTCGCCGCCGGCGCCGGTGCCGGGCCCCGGCATGGGCGCGGCGCCCGAGCTCGGCTTGTCGCCCGGCCCGGCGATCGGCGCCGCCCGCACCGGCGGGGTCGGCTGGGGCACGACGACCGGCGGCGCCACGACCTCGGTCGGGCGCGCCTCGAGATTGGGCGCCCCCGCGGCGCCTTCCTGCCGCCGGCTGCGCTCATGCTCCGCCTGGAGCTGCTTCGGCGGCGGCGGCAGCGACGGCGGCACCTCGATCAATTGCGTGTCGTCGCGCTGCAGCAGCGGGATCTCCAGCCCCAGGCTGCGCACCAGCGCGAAGAAGATCAGGGCATGAATGATCGCGACCGGAAGCCCGGCCTTGATCCTTTCCGCTCTGCTCACTGCGATCATCTTGTACCCGAACGCGCTTCCGCTTCATTCCCAATCGCTTAAGGCCGATGAACCGGCGCTTGCCGGCGTCCGCGCCGCGCCTCCGGGGAGAATAACTCGCGAGCCTGCGCTTTGGGCTCGAAGCCTTCGTGCCGATCTACTAAAGAACAAGCGAATCAATATCTTGTCAGGGGATTGGGATGATCTCGAGACGCGGCCTGCTCACGACCCTGGCGCTGGGCGCGCTGACCCCGCCCGCCCTGCTCCGCGCCCAGGCGGCGCGCGTCATCGCCACGCCCTTCGCGCTGCAGGAGGGCCGGATCTGGCTCGCCGCGACGATCGGCGGCAGCCGGCCGCTGCAGTTCCTTCTCGACACCGGCGCGGTCGTCAGCCTGATCCAGGAGCGGCTGGCGCGCGAGCTCGACATGCGCGAGCGCGGGCTCACCAGCCTGGTCGGAGTCGGCGGCCCCGCCCGCTTCCTCCTCTATGTCGGGCGCGACGTCGCCTTCAGCAGCGGCCTCATCCAGCACAGCGTCGTGTTCGGCGCGATGCCTCCCGAGCTCGTCCTCGGCCGGGAAGCGGCCGGCGTGTTTGCCGCCGGCCTGCTCACCGAAGCCGACAGCGACCTGGATTTCAGCCGCGGCGAATGGCGGCTCTATCCGGATGGGCGGGGCGCCCGCGAAGGCTATCGCGAGCTGCCCTCATCGATCGAGCATGCGCCGGGCAATGCGAGCGGCTCGCCCTATATGGTGGTCGAGGCCGTGCTCGACGGGAACAATTTCCGCTTCCTGCTCGACACCGGCATGCCCGGCCAGCTCATGCTCTGGCCGCATGCGGTGCGGCGCACGGGGCTCTGGAACGACACGCGGCCGTTCGCGCCGAACCGCGCCCGCGGGATCGGTGGCGCCGGCGCGCGCGGGCGGACGGTCCGCGGCGCCAGCCTGCGGATCGGCGATTTCGCCTTCGAACGGCCGCTCGTCTTCCTCAACGATCCCGCCTCCTCCCAGCGCAGCACCTTCGTCGACGGCATCATCGGACTCAGCTTCATCGAATTGCTCAACCTCTCCACCGACGTGCGCCGCCACAAGCTCTGGGCGCAGCCGAGCGGGCGGCCGCAGCGGCCGGACCGCTACGGGCTGAGCGGCCTTTGGCTCGAGGAGCGGCATGACGGCCTCGCAGTGGCCGAGGTCGGCCCCGGCAGCCCCGGCGCCGAAGCGGGGCTGCAGCGGGGCGACGTGATCCTTGACCTCACCCTCCAGGAGTTCGTCCGCCGCGCCGGCGGCCGGCCCGGCGACACGATCGAGCTGCGCTACCGCCGCGGTAGCGAGACCCGCACTGCGCGGCTGACGTTGCGCGAGTTTCTCTAGCATCCGGATCCCGTTCGGGCTGAGCCTGTCGAAGCCCTTTCCTTTTCTTCTGCTGCAAGGAAGAGACGCCCTTCGACAGGCTCCGGGCGAACGGCGTGAGGGGCCCGCTCGCAAAACCCCTCGCATTGCCGTCATGGCCGCTTTAGGCACGGGAGAGGGAAGGGCAGGGGCATGATCGCAGCGAACCGCCGGGTGCTGCTGGCGAGCCTGGTCGGCACGTCGGTCGAATTCTACGACTTCTACATCTACGCGACCGCCGCCGCTCTGGTGTTCGGGCCGCTCTTCTTTCCGGCCTCCTCGCCGGCGATGCAGCTGCTCGCTTCCTATGCGAGCCTCGGCGTCGCCTTCGTGGCGCGGCCGCTCGGCGCCTGGGCGTTCGGCCATTATGGCGACCGGATCGGGCGCAAGTCGACTTTGGTGGCGTCGCTGCTGCTGATGGGCCTTTCGACCCTGCTGATCGCCTTCCTTCCGACCTACGAGACGGCGGGAAGAGTCGCCCCTATCCTGCTCTGCCTGCTGCGTTTCGGCCAGGGCTTCGGGCTTGGCGGCGAATGGGGCGGAGCAGCCCTGCTCGCGGTCGAGAATGCGCCGCCGGGCTGGCACGGCCGGTTCGGCGCGGTGCCGCAGCTCGGCGCGCCGGTCGGCTTCATCGCCGCCAACGGCCTGTTCCTTCTGCTCGGCACATTGATGACCGACCGGCAGTTCCTGGAATGGGGCTGGCGAATCCCCTTCCTGCTCAGCATCGTCTTGGTCGGGCTCGGCCTCTGGGTGCGGCTGAAGCTCAGCGAGACGCCCGCCTTCGCGGCGATGCTGGCGCAGGGGCCGCCGCCGGCAATCCCGTTCGGCGAGCTGATCCGGGGTCATCTCCTCGTCACCCTCGGCGGCACCTTCGGCGCAGTCGCCTGCTTCGCGGTCTATTATGTCGCGACCGCGTTCGCGCTCGGCTACGGCACCACCACGCTCGGCATCGACCGGCAGACCTTCCTGCTGCTGCAACTGGGCTCGATCTGCTTCATGGCGCTCGGCATCGTCCTCGCCGGACGCTGGTCGGACCGGTCGAGCGCTGGACGGGTGCTGATCTGGGGCTGCGTCGCCGCGATCGCCGCCGGGCTGCTGCTGGCGCCGGCTTTGCAGTCGCGCTCGCTCGGCGCGATCTTCGCCGCCTTGAGCTTCGCCTTGTTCGTGATGGGCTTCGTCTACGGCCCGCTCGGCGCCTGGCTGCCCAGCCTGTTCCCGGCGCGCGTCCGCTACACCGGCGTCTCGGTCGCCTTCAACATCGCCGGCGTGCTCGGCGGCGCGCTGACCCCGATCGCCGCGGTCTGGCTGGCCGCCAATGGCGGCCCCTGGGGCGTCGGCCTCTATCTCGCCGGCGCTTCGGCGATCAGCCTCATCGCCTTGCTCGTGCTCGGCAGGCGTGGGAAGGGCAGCTGAGTTCTCGGGATCATCGGAAGCAAGGGAGGGCAGGATGAAGATTTCGCGGCGGGAGTTCGCGGCAGGGGCGGCCGGGGTGGCGCTGTCCGCCGGGCTCGATCCCAACAGCGCCGGGGCGCAGCAAAGGCTGCGGCCGACCGGTCAGGAGACGCTCGGCCCTTATTATCCGGTCCGGACGCCCGCCTCGAACGATCCCGACCTCACCCACTATCCCGGCCGGCAGGGCCGGGCCTCGGGGCAGCTGATCGAGTTGACCGGCCGCGTACTCGACACGGCGGGGCGGCCGCTGCCGCAGGCCCGGATCACGATCTGGCAGGCCAATGCCGCGGGGCGCTACACCAATCCGGTCGATCACAATCCGGTGCCGCTCGATCCCAATTTCCTGGGCGTGGCCTCCTTCCGGGTCGGCCGCGACGGCAGCTACCGGCTGCGAACGGTGAAGCCCGGCCCCTATCCGGAACCGTCCGGCACGATCCGCACGCCCCACATCCATTTCGACGTGACCAACGCGGATTACCGGCTGGTCACCCAGATGTATTTCCCCGGCGAGAGCCTGAACGCGACCGACCTGCTCCTCTCCACCCTCGCTGTGCGGCATCGGGATCCGGCGTCGGCGATCTGCAACCGGGCAGCGACGAGCGAACCCGGCCTGCTGGCCTATAGCTGGGACATCGTCCTGCTGACCTGAGGGCCCGGTTCAGGCGTCGCGGGTAAGCAGGCTGATTTTCGCCTTGCCGTAGCTGCGCTCCGCTTCGAGCGTGAAGCCTTCGGCCGCGACCGTCTCGCGCGCGCCGGTCTCGACGCTGACCCAGGCGCCCGGCGCGAGCGTGCCGCGCCAGGCGGCGAGCGCCTCGCCGCCGAGGCCGCTGGCATAAGGCGGGTCGATCAGGAGCAGGTCGAACGGCCCGGGGAGGGGATGCAGCGCCGATTGCGCGCGGACGTCGGCCCGGTCTCCGGCGCCGAGCTTGGCGACATTGCCTCGCAGCGTCTCGACGGCGGCGCGGTCCTGCTCGACGAAGCTGCAATGGGCCGCGCCGCGGGACAGCGCCTCGAGCCCGAGCGCGCCGGTGCCGGCGAACAGGTCGGCGACGCGCAGCCCTTCGAAGCTGCCGAGCCGGCTTGCCAGCATCGAGAACAGGGCCTCGCGGGCGCGGTCGCTGGTCGGGCGGGTGGCGTCGCCGGACGGCGCCGCGATCGCGCGGCCCCGCCATTCCCCGGCGATGATTCTCACCTCTTTGATCCTCCCCGGGACGGGGAGGGGGACCGCGGCGCGGAGCGCCGTGGTGGAGGGGGCCCGGAGCTTCCACTCGGTCGGGAGTGGGAAGGTCGTTGTGCCGTCGAAGAACGCCGGGGCTCACGCGCGGGGCCCCCTCCACCACGCTTCGCGTGGTCCCCCTCCCCGTCCCGGGGAGGATTGGGGAGATTCTTCCGGAACGCGACCAGGTCGTGCTGCCGTACCTCGTCCACCGCCCCGGTCGGCAGGTCGCCGAGCGGGAAGGGCCCGTAGGCGGTGCGGATCAGCCGCGAGACCTTGAGGCCGAGATGCTCGAGCACCCGGCGAACCTCGCGATTCTTGCCCTCGCGCAGGCGCATCTCGACCCAGGCGTTGCGGCCCGTGCGGCGTTCCAGATTGGCGTCGATCTGGCCGTAGCGGACGCCGTCGATCTCGATGCCGTGGATCAAATCCTCGAGCCGGGCCTGGCTGACCTCGCCGAACACGCGGGCGCGATAGGTCCGCTCGACCCCGGTCGCCGGCAGCTCGAGCTGGCGCTTCAGCTCGCCGTCGGTGGTGAGCAGCAGCAGCCCCTCGGTGTTCAGATCGAGCCGGCCGATCGGCATCAGCCGCGGCAGGCCCTGCGGCAGCCGGTCGTAGATGGTCGCCCGGCCCTTCGGGTCGCGCGCCGCGGTGAGCAGGCCGGCTGGCTTGTGGTAGCGGAAGAGGCGCGCGGGCGCCGGCTCCCTGACCGGCTTGCCGTCGACAGTGACGCCGTGGAGCGAGGTCAGCAGGGTCGCCGGCTTCGTCACCGCTTCGCCCTCGATCGCGATCCGCCCCTCGGCGATCATCCGCTCGACGTCGCGGCGCGAGGCGACGCCCGCGCGGGCGAGCAATTTGGCGATGCGCTGGGGTTCGCGGGACGGTGCCATTGTCGGTCTCTAGGCGATTCGAAACTTATTTGCGCCCGGGCGATTGCGGCGCCGGGCACCCGCACCCAGATTGTTCGTTACGGGATCGACCAATCGGGAGGGGTGCGCCCTACATGCTCTTCGGCAAGCGCGAAAGACGGATCAGCCGCATCCTCGTCGTCGAGGACGAGCCGCTCGTCGCGTTCGACAACGAATATATGCTGCAGGATGCCGGCTACGAGGTCGTCGCGACGGTCGACAGCGTCGCCGACGCGCTGGCGGTGATCGAGAATGAGAAGCTCGATCTCGTCCTCACCGACATCTCGCTGAGCGGCGAGGGCGATGGCGTCGACGTCGCCCGGGCGGCCGGGGCGAAAGCCGTGCCGGTCCTGTTCGTCACCGGCAATTGCAGCGAGGAGGCGAGGAGCCTCGCGCTCGGCTGCTTGTCGAAACCCTATGGCGAACGGGTGTTGCTCGGTGCGCTCACGGCCATTGACGAGCACCTGCAGGGCAAGCAGGTCAGGAAGGTGCCCGACCAGCTCACCCTCTATATCGCGTGACCGCGCGCGCCGTCCTGCTGCCGCTCCTCGCCGTGCTGGCGGGCGCGGCAATCTTCTTCGCGGCGGGGCCGCGCGCCTCGGCGCCGCAGGCCGCGCCGACGCGGACCGCTGCCGCGCCGCTGCATCCCGTGGTGGTCGAGCTGTTCACAGCCCAGGGCTGCTCCTCCTGCCCGCCGGCCGACGCCGCGCTCGATAGGCTTTCGCACGATCCCGGAATCGTCGCGATCAGCCGGCCGGTGACCTATTGGGACGCGCTCGGCTGGCGCGACACGCTCGCGCGCCAGGCCAATACCGACCTGCAGCGGGCCTATGCCGCCCGCCGGCATTCGGACGAGGTCTACACGCCGCAGGCGGTCGTCCAGGGCCAGGTACTGCTGGTCGGCGGCCGCACCGGCGCGATCCACCGCGCGATCGACGAGAGCGCGGCGCGGCCGGGGCCGGGGCTGCGCATCCTCGGCGGGGCGGGCGGCCGGACGCTCGTGCTCGAGGGCGCGGCGTCCCGGCCGGCGGAGATCCGCCTGGTCGCGATGCGCGCGCGGGTACCGGTCGCGATCGGCCGCGGCGAGAATAGCGGCCACATTATCGACTACGTGAACGTGGTGGTCGCCGACGACGTGATCGGCGCCTGGCATGGCGGCCCTCTGCGCCTGCCGCTTCCCGCCGCCCGCCTGCACGTGCCCACGGCCGACCGCTATGCGATCATCGTCCAGGAGCCCAATGCCGGCGCGATCCTGGCGGCGAGCTATCTCTAGCTTTCAATCCTCCCCGGGACGGGGAGGGGGACCATGCGAAGCGTGGTGGAGGGGGCCCCGCGTTTAAGGCGCGTAACCGCCGGGCCCCCCCCACCACGCCGCTACGCGTCGCGGTCCCCCTCCCCGTCCCGGGGAGGATCTTTACGCCAGCGCGTTCTCGATCTCGTCGTGGAACGCCCGGATGCCGGTCTCCAGCGTGCCCAGGGTGAGCTCCGCGATCGAGCCGGAGGCAAGCCCGTTCTGTCCGAGCGCCGCCGCGCGATAATCCTCGGCGGCGAACACGCCCTCGTCGAGCAGGGTCCAGCTCCGCTCCCAATGATCCAGTTCCTCCGCGTCGCGGGGCGGCTCGGGGATCAGCATGAAGTCCTCGACCAGGGTGCGGCATTCCGATTGCGGCATCAGCACCATCAGGTTCA
>JAFAZM010000131.1 GCA_019239785.1 Sphingomonadaceae bacterium | reverse complement strand
GGGAGGGTGTCGGTGCCCTGCAGCGCCTCGATCGGGGTGCCGGCGGCGATGCGGCCGTGCAGCGGCAGATCGATGATCGAATCGTTGGCGGCCTCCGGCACGCGGACCGGCGCGGCCGCGCTCGCGGCGGGCGCCGCCACCTTCATTTCCGGCACCTTCAGCACTTCGAGCGCGCGGGCCCGATTGGGCAGGCGGCGGATGAAGCCGCGCTCCTCAAGCGCCGAAATCAGGCGGTGCACGCCGCTCTTCGACTTGAGGTCGAGCGCCTCCTTCATCTCCTCGAACGAGGGCGAGACCCCGGTCTCGGAAAGGTGCCTGTCGATGTAGAGAAGCAGCTCGTGTTGCTTGCGCGTCAGCATGCCCGGAACCCCTGCCGTGGAACGTAATGGGAACGTGTAAGGAACGTTCCGGGCAGAGTCAAGCGGCGGCGGCTTTGTCCCGAGTGAGTTCCAAGAAATTGGCGAGCAGGACGTGGCCGTGCGCGCTGGCAATGCTCTCAGGGTGGAACTGGACGCCGTGGATCGGGAGCGCCGCGTGGCGGAAGCCCTGCACCGTGCCGTCCTCGGCGGTGGCGTTGACGAGCAGGCAGGCTGGGATGCTCTCCGGCGGCACGCTCAGACTATGGTAGCGGGTCGCGGCGAAGGGGGAGGGGAGGCCGGCGAAGATGCCGCTGCCGTCATGGGCGATCTCGGAGACCTTGCCGTGCATGATCCGCGGCGAGCGGGCGATTCGGGCGCCGAAATGCCGGCCGATCGCCTGATGGCCGAGGCAGACGCCGAGCAAAGGCAGGCGCGACTCGGCGCAGGCGGCGACCAGCTCCAGCGAGATGCCGGCCTCGTCGGGGATGCCGGGACCGGGGGAGATCAGGATCGCCTCGGGGCTGCTCGCGAGGGCTTCCGTTGGGGTGAGGGCGTCGTTGCGGGCGACCCGGACCTCGGCGCCGATCTCGCGCAGATAGTGGACGAGGTTCCAGGTGAAGCTGTCGTAATTGTCGATGACGAGGATCATGACGGCCCCGACGAGCCGTCACCCCGGTCCTTCGACGCCGCCTGCGGCGTCGCTCTGGATAAACTGCGGCCGGGGCCTCGTGGAGACGTGCCGTGACCTTGGAGGCGGGCCTGCGGCCCGCGCGCGGCTTCGCCGCGCACCCCCACCCCTGCCCCTCCCCACAAGGGGGAGGGGAAAAGGGGGGATCCCCACCGGCGGGAGGGGAAAAGGGGGGAGCCCCACAAGGGGGAGGGGTTCAGATGGGGCGGGGGAGGGGCCTTCACCCTCAGCTCGGCGGCGGGGTGGCGCCGGTGGTGAGGGCCTGGCGGGCGGTGCGGATCGCGTCCTCGTTGCGGTTGACGTCGCTGCGCAGCTCGATCGCGCGGGCTAATTGCTGGGCGAGCTCCTCGCTGACCGTGGAGTTGAACTGGTTGCGCGCCGAGGAGATCGCTTCCGGCGTGCCGGAGGCGTCGCCGGGCGTGCGCTGCTGGTGGACGACGATGAACCAGCCGGCCCCGTTCTCCGCCGGCATCACCCGGGCATGGCCCTGCGGCAGGTTGAACAGGGCGACCAAGGGCGGCGGCACCTGCTGGCCGGCGCGGTTGAGGTCGACCCGGCGCAGGTCCACCGGGCGCGAATTCGAGATGCGCGGCTGCGCCTCGGCGAAGGCCTGGGCGGCCGGCGTGCCGCTGTTGATCCGCCGGGCGACCCGGTCGGCGAGCGCGCGGGTCTGCTGGCTGGCGCGCTGCTGGATCAAGGCCGCGCGCACCTGCGGCGCGATCTCGGCGAGCGGCGGCGGCGCCGCCGGCACGACATGGTCGAGGCCGACCATCGCGTAGCGCTGGTTGGCGGCGATCGTCGCGAGCGCCGGTTCGGGGCTGTCCGGATCGATGTCGAAGGCTTCGCGGAGCAGTGGCGCAAGCTCGGGCGGCGCGGTCCACGGCGCGCTGCCGACGGGCTGGCCGGCCGCGGTGATCGGCGGGGTGGTGACGATGGCGAGATTGTGGGCGCGCGCCACCTCCTCGACGCTGGCGCCGCTGGACAGCTGGTCCTCGACCTGGGCGACGAGGGCGGCGAGCGCGGTGGCGCGCTTGCGCTGCTCGAGCCAGGCGGCGATCTCGCCGCGGACCGATTCGAGCGGCCGCGCCGCCGTCCGCGTGACGTGATCGACCCGCACGACATGATAGCCGAGCTCGGAGCGGGTCGGCCCGACCACCGCGCCCTCCGCCGCCGCGAAGGCCGCATTCGCGACCTCGGGATTGGTGACGCCGGTGAACTGGGCGCGGGTCTGATCGGCGAAGGTCACGTCGGCGGCGGCGAAGCCGGCCTGCTGGGCGGCGGCGACGAAGCTCGTGCCGCCGCGCACCCGCGCCGCGAAGGCGTCAGCCGCCTGCTGGCTTGGCAGGACGATCGACTGCAAGGTGCGGGTCTCGCGCCCGCCGAAGCGCAGCGGGCTGTTGCGATAGACGGTCTGGATCTCGGCGTCGGTCGGCGCCGCCGGGGCAGCGACCTGCTCGGAGCCGATCACCGCATATTTGATCACCCGCCGTTCGGGGATGGTGAAGGCGGCGCGGTGGCTCTGGTAGAAAGCGGCGACCTCGGCATCGCTCGGGCTGATGCCTGCGGCGACGAGCTCGTTGGGCACGACCGCGATCACGCCCTGGCGCCGCTCGAGCAGCAGGTTCGCATATTCGCGGGCGACGCCTTCCGGCACCTTGGCCCCGAGCACGACCGGCCCGAGCAGCTGGCGCTGGATCAGCGACTGCATGATCTCGTCGCGCAGCTTCGCCTCGCTCATCCCCATCGCCTGCAATTGCTGGCGGTACAGGCTCTGGTCGAACTGGCCGGCCAGGTTGCGGAACTGGGGCAGGTTGGCGATCTCGCGATCGATCATCGTGTCGGAGATCACCAGGCCCTGATGGCCGGCGAAGCCCTGCAGCGCCTCGGCGACGATCAATTGCTCCAGCACCTGGTTGTAGGTGTCCTGGCCGAGGAAGGTCGCCATGTCGAGCGTCGGCTGCTGCTGGCGGGCGCGGGCGAAGGCGCGGTTGACCGCCTCGCGCACGTCGTTGGCGCCGACCGTGCGGCCTTCGACGGTGGCGAGCGTGTCGCTGTCGCCGCCGCCGGTCCTGGTGAGGCTGCCGAGGCCGCCGAAGCCGCCGGTGCCGAAGCCGGTGACGACGATCGCGATCAGAGCGAGCAGGAGCAGCAGGACGGTGGCCCAGGAACGGAGCGACTTGCGGAAATTGGCGATCATGGACGGTCCCGAAGAGGTGCGTTTGCGCAGGCCATAGAAGCGCGCTAGTCGCCCGGCAAGATTTCGCGGGACTGAGGGGTGGAACCCGAGATGCATCTTCGTCGCAAGCTCGTCGCCGGCAATTGGAAGATGAACGGCAGCCTCGGCCAGCTCGCCGAAGTCTCGGCGATTGCCGAGGCGGCGCGCGCCACGGGTGGGGTGGACGTCGCGGTCTGTCCGCCCTTCACCCTGCTCGCCCCGGCTTTGACCCGCGCCGGCGGCATCACCATCGGCGCGCAGGATTGCCATGCGGCCGCGAGCGGCCCCCATACCGGCTGCGTCTCGGTGCCGATGCTGAAGGAGGCCGGCGCAAGGCTGGTGATCTGCGGCCACAGCGAGCGACGCGCGGATCAGCATGAGACCGACGCCGACGTACGCGCCAAGGCGGAGGCGGCGCTGGGGGGCGGGCTCGTCACCATAATCTGCGTCGGCGAGAGCGAGGCCGAGCGCGCGGCCGGCGGCCATCTCGCGCGGGTCGAGGCGCAGCTGGCGGGCTCGCTGCCCGACGATTGGGAGGAGGGCGAGCTGGTCGTCGCCTATGAGCCGATCTGGGCGATCGGCACCGGCAAGGTCGCCACCGCGGTCGACGTCGCCGAGATGCACGCGGCGATCCGCGCCGCCTTGGTCGCGCGCTACGGCGACCGCGGCGCCCGCGTGCGGATCCTCTACGGCGGCTCGGTCAAGGCGGAGAATGCGGCGGAGCTGTTCGCGGTCGCCGACGTGGACGGCGCCCTGGTCGGCGGCGCCAGCCTCACCGCGGCGCAGTTCGTCCCGATCATCGAGGCGGCCGCGGCCAGTTGAACCAAGGCGCCTGATCGCCTAGATCGCCGCCACACATACACGTCATCCCGGCGAAGGCCGGGACCCATGAACACCGTTGTGCGAATTTGAGGCGATGGCCTCCATGCTTCACCCCGGATGCAGAGTTCATGGGTCCCGGCCTTCGCCGGGATGACGAAGAATCGAGAGAGCCCCGCCATGTTCACCTTCCTCCTCATCCTGCAGACCGCGGTCGCATTGCTGCTGATCACCCTGATCCTGATGCAGCGTTCGGAAGGGGGCGGGCTCGCCGGCGGCGGCAGCCCAACCGGCATGATGAGCGCGCGCGGCGCCTCCGATTTCCTGACCCGCGGCACCTCGATCCTGGCGACGATCTTCATCGTCCTCTCGATCCTGCTCGCCGCGCTCGCCGCCGGCCAGCGCAGCGGCCGCGTCATCGACCCGAACCTGGCCCGCCCGATCCCCGCGGCGCCGGCCACCCCCGCCACCGCGCCGCCCGCGGGCGCTCCCGGCGCGGCTCCCGCTCCGGCGGCGCCGGCGCAGGGGAACCAGTCCGGGGTGCCGCTGGCGCAGTAAGGGGCGGAAGAAGAAAGTTATTTCACGCGAAGGCGCGAAGAAGAAAAGGAAGGCGCGAAGGGGTCGACGCGGTCTCGACCCTCTCGTCCACCTCGGCAATGGCGTGATTCCAGCGGCTAAGCCGCTGAAAGGGGAAAGGGATTTTTTCACGCGAAGACGCGTAGGACGCGAAGGTGTCGGCGCGGTTCGCGAGTTTGCGTCATCCCGGCGGAGCCCGTTCGCCGGGATGACGGCAATCCCTTCCCTCCTTCTTCGCGCCTTTCCTTCTCCTTCGCGCCTTCGCGTGAAATAGCTTTTCTTCCGCTGCAGCTGGATACCCGCATTCGTCGGAATGACGGAAAGGGCGCCGGGGCGGCCCCCGCGCAAAATAAAATCCGATTCGCGCGCTTGCCCTTTGCGCGCCGCTCCGCTTAAGCCTCGACTCCCATGGCGCGGTTCATTTTTATCACCGGCGGCGTGGTCTCCAGCCTTGGCAAGGGTCTCATGGCCGCCTCCCTCGCGGCGCTACTGCAGGCGCGCGGCTACACGGTGCGGCTGAGGAAGCTCGATCCCTATCTGAACGTCGATCCGGGGACGATGTCGCCCTACCAGCATGGCGAGGTCTACGTCACCGACGACGGCGCCGAGACCGATCTCGACCTCGGCCATTACGAGCGCTTCACCGGGGTGCCCGCCCGGCAGAGCGACAACGTCACCTCGGGCCGGATCTACCAGGGCATCATCCAGCGCGAGCGACGCGGCGACTATCTCGGCGCCACCGTCCAGGTGATCCCGCACGTCACCAATGCGATCAAGGATTTCATCCGCGCCGATGTCGACGAGGATTGCGACTTCGTGCTCTGCGAGGTGGGCGGGACGGTCGGCGACATCGAATCCTTGCCGTTCATCGAGGCGATCCGCCAGTTCCGCAACGAATGTCCACGCGGCCAGTGCCTCTCGATCCACACCACTTTGGTCCCCTATATCGCCGCGGCCGGCGAGCTGAAGACTAAGCCGACCCAGCACAGCGTGCGCGAGCTGACCTCGCTCGGCATTCAGCCCGAGATCATCGTCTGCCGCTGCGAGCATCCGCTGCCGGACAATGAGCGGGCGAAGATCGCCCTATTCTGCAACGTGCGCACTGAGGCGGTGATCCCGGCGCTCGACGCGCCGAGCATCTATGCGGTGCCGGAGCAATATCACGAGGCCGGGCTCGACGCCGAGGTGCTGCTCGCCTTCGGGATCGAGGACGCGCCGGCGCCGGACATGGCGCGCTGGGACGACGTCATCGACCGATTGTTCAACCCGGAAGGGGAGGTGACGATCGGCGTGGTCGGCAAATATGTCGGCCTGCAGGACGCCTATAAGAGCCTGACCGAGGCGCTGGTCCATGGCGGCCTCGCCAACCGGGTGAAGGTCAACATACGCTGGCTCGACGCCGAGCTCTTCGAGCATGAGGATGCCGAGGTCGCCGCGACGCTCGAGCCCTGCCACGCCATCCTCGTCCCCGGCGGCTTCGGCGAGCGCGGCAGCGAGGGCAAGATCGCCTCCGTCCACTTCGCCCGCACCCGCGACGTCCCCTTCTTCGGCATCTGCCTCGGCATGCAGATGGCCTGCATCGAGGCGGCGCGGAACACCGCCGGCCTGGAAGGGGCGGGGAGCAGCGAGTTCGGCGAGGTGCAGGAGCCGATCATCGGCCTGATCACCGAGTGGATGAGCGAGGAGGGGTTGCAGAAGCGGGCGGAGGGCGGCGACCTTGGGGGGACGATGCGGCTGGGGGCCTATGAGGCGGTGCTCGACGGCAATTCGGTGGTCCACTCGATCTACGGCGCCGACATGATCAGCGAGCGGCACCGGCACCGCTACGAGGTCAACGTCCACTACAAGGACCGGCTGGAGCAGGGCGGCCTGGTCTTCTCAGGGATGAGCCCGGACGGGGAATTGCCGGAGATCGTGGAGCGGCCGGACCACCCGTGGTTCATCGGGGTGCAGTTTCATCCGGAGCTGAAGAGCAAGCCGTTCGAACCGCATCCTTTGTTTGCGAGCTTTATTGAGGCGGCGGTGAAGCAGTCGCGTCTTGTTTAAACAGGTTGAAGTGCTCACTTCCAACAAAACAAATTGATCTAGACCCGGCACACGGGGAATCCACGCGAGGTCGCTCCTCTCGCCCAATCGGGACACGTCGAGCTAATCCGGCAAGATGCGCTTGGGTTCGTCCCTCTTCAAAACGCCGCAGTGGATTGCTGAGCTTTGCTAAAGACCCAAAGTTCGTTACGACCTATCGTTAGCTAATTGTCTTTGGCACGGCGAAACAGTGCGCCTAGGCAGTTGCAGGGGGGATTGCCTCATGAATGAAGCGACTGGCTTTCAACGTCGGGCACAAGCGGCAGTCGAACTTTATGAAAGGAATCGCCGCTCGTACGCAAGAATGGCCAGACACGTTCACGATACGCTGCGTGACAAATGCGACCCGGCGGGAATTCACACCATCGAGCATCGTGCAAAAGACATTGGTAGCTTCCGAACCAAGGCCCTTAAAGGCGATGGAGAGGGTGGGCGTTATCGTGACCCGATTAACGAAATTACTGATTTAGCTGGAGTCAGGGTGATAGTATTCCTTCGAGAGACAGTAAATTCCGTCTGCAAAATCATTGCTTCCACTTATGATATTATTGAGCAGGAGGACGTCGGAGAGCGCACTTTTAAGCAGGGGCGATTTGGATACCAGAGTATTCATCTACTTGTTGCGTTAGACAAGAGACAATATATAGGGAACGACGGCGATATAAAGCGTGCAATATGCGAAATTCAGGTCAGAACAATTCTTCAGCACGCGTGGGCGGAGATGGAGCACGATATTCAATATAAGGGA
>JAFAZM010000080.1 GCA_019239785.1 Sphingomonadaceae bacterium | reverse complement strand
CGAACCTGCGCTGCATCAGAGACTGTCCCCAGCGCTGATACCCCTCCACCAGGGTGCGCCTGGTCCCCCTCCCCTTTCAGGGGAGGAATTTGGGCGACCCTGATCGTCTCCACCCTTCGGAAAAATTTTTTCGCTTTTTTTGGAACTACCCGTCCGCCTCCTCGTTGAGCGGTTCGGATAGTGACCTTTTGCCCCCCCGCTCTCGCTATCCAGAACATGGGCCCGGACGCGCTAACCTCCCCCCCCCCGGTAGCGCTTCCGGGCTCAACTTCTTTTTGGGCCCCTCCCCACCACCCGCACTCTCCGCCGCCTGCCGTTTCGTCACGGCCGCGGAACCGTTGGCGTCTGGGCGCATTGAGCCTGGCGACGGTCGATCATGAAGATAGGCCGATCCGGCGGTTCCCCGACGAACCGTCAGAGGAGCTGGGGCGCCCGTCCGCGGGCGCCTCTTTTTGTCCTCCCTAGGAAGGGAGGAATGGATGGAGACCGCCTTCAGGCCGAAGCCTTGTCGGCTTCCTTCGCGCGCTTGCGCTCGGTGAACCAGATCGCGATCAGCGAGAGCTCGTAGAGCAGGATCAGGGGCACCGCGAGCAGCAGCATCGAGATCGCGTCCGGCGGGGTCAGCACGGCGGCGATCACTGTCGAGATGACGATCGCGTAGCGGCGGCCGCGCACCAGCGCCTTCCGGGTGACGAGCCCGGCCCGCTCCAGCAGCATCAGCAGCACCGGCAGCAGGAAGGCGACCCCGAAGCCGAAGATGAAGTGCATCGAGAAATCGAGATAATTGCCGACGCCCGGCAGCGCCTCCTGCTGGATGCCGCCGAAGTCGCCCTGGTAGCTAAGCAGGTAATGGAGAGCGAGCGGCATCGCGACGAAATAGGCCAGCGAGGCGCCGGCGATGAACAGGACCGGGGTCATGAACAGGAAGGGCAGGAAGGCCCGCCGCTCGCGCGCATAGAGGCCGGGCGCGACGAACAGCCAGATCTGGCTGGCGATGATCGGGAAGGAGATCATCAAAGCGGCGAAGAAGGCGACCTTGATCTGGACGAAGAAGGCCTCGAACACGGCGGTGTAGATGAGCCGGTGCTGGCCAGCGGCGAGCAAAGGCTTCACCAGGAAGCCGAAGATCGGCTGCGCGAAATAGAGGCAGCCCCCGAACGCGACCGCAAGCGCGGCAACGCTCCAGAGCAGCCGGCGGCGAAGCTCGATCAGATGGTCGAGCAAAGGCGCCTTGCTCTTGTCGAGCTCGTCCTCCTCGGCCGCTTGCAGGTCGCTCATGACGCCGGATCGTCCGTCGGCTTGGGCGGCGGCGGCGTGGCGCGCTGTGTCGGGATCGGCGGCGCGGCGGAGCGGCGGGCGGTGCCGCCAT
Organism: Sphingomonadaceae bacterium; assembly: GCA_019239785.1. Classification (GTDB taxonomy): domain Bacteria; phylum Pseudomonadota; class Alphaproteobacteria; order Sphingomonadales; family Sphingomonadaceae; genus Allosphingosinicella. The sequence goes on along the minus strand of JAFAZM010000080.1, from coordinate 16,498 downwards.
GGGCGGGCGGCGCCTTCGGCCGCGTCGAAACCTTCTTCGGCGGCAAGGCCGGCTCGGCGAAGGGCTCAGCCGCCACCGGCTGGGCCCATTCGCCCCCGCCCGGCTTGTCCTCGGCCGGCTTGCCCTCGACACCTTTGCCTTCGAGCTGCGCATGCGGGAATTCGCGCATGATCCGCTCGTTCTCCGCCTTCCACTTCTTCTCCATGTCCGCGAGCTCGCTCTCGCGGATCATGTTGTCGACGCCGGCGCGGAAATGATTGGCCATGCCGCGGGCGCGGCCGACCCATTGGCCGATCGTGCGCATCACGCGCGGCAGGTCCTTCGGCCCGATCACCACCAGGGCGACGAGCGCGATGATCAGGAACTCGCTGGTATCGATGCCGAACATGGGGCGCCGTCAGGCGAGAGGCGGGTCAGGCGTGGCGGTCGGGGTCGGGCGTCGCGGCGGGCGGCGGCGTGACCGGCGCGGCGGCCTCGGCGGGCGGCGGCGATGCGGGCGGAATCGGCCGCGCGTCGAGCGGACGCTCGTCGGCGATGCGGCGGGGTGCATCGTCCTCCTCGGCCATCCCCTTCTTGAAGCTCTTGATGCCCTTGGCGACGTCGCCCATCAGGGTCGAGACCCGGCCGGCGCCGAACAGCAGCACGACCAGCAGCAGCACGATGATGATATGGATGGGGGAAAAGCCGCCCATGTTGAAAATCTCCCGATAGCGAAGGCCGAATCTAGGGTCCGGACCCGCAACCGGCAATGGTCGTGCCGGTTGTGGCCCGGACCCTAGGCGTCTTCGGCGTCAGTTTCCAGTTCGACCTGATCCTCGCCTGTCTCGGCGCCTTCCAGGCCCAGCCTTTCGAGCGCAAGATCGACCGGATCGAGCAGCCCGGCGGCCTTCAGATCGTCGAGCCCGGGCAGGTCCCGCCGGCTCTCAAGCCCGAAATGGGTGAGGAAATCCGGCGTGGTGGCATAGGTGAGCGGCCGCCCCGGCACCTCGCGCCGTCCGGCCGGCCGCACCCATCCCGCCTCCATCAGCACGTCGAGCGTGCCTTTGGAGATCTGGACGCCGCGGATCGCCTCGATCTCAGCGCGGCTGACCGGCTCGTGATAGGCGATGATCGCGAGCGTCTCGACCGCGGCGCGGCTGAGCCGGCGGCTCTCCTCGCGCTCGCGGCGGAGGATGTAGGCGAGATCGGCTGCGGTCTGGAAATGCCAGCGCCCGCCGCGCTCGACCAGTTCGATCCCGCGCCCGGCATAATGGCCCTGCAGCTCCGCGAGGATCGCCGCGACGTCGGCGCGCTCGCCGACATGGAGCGCGAGCTCGGCGGCGCTCAGCGGCTCCTCGGCGGCGAACAGGCAGGCCTCGACCGCGCGCAGCGCGTCGTCCAGCTCCCTCATGCCGCCCTCACATAGAGGGGGGCGAAAGTCTCCTCCTGCCGGATCGAGACCTTGCCGAGCCTGGCGAGCTCCAAAGTCGCGACGAAGCTGGAGGCGAGGGCCGACTTGCGGAACTCGAAATCCTCGGTCTCGGGCAGGAAGGCCTCGAGCGCGGTCCAGGCGACGCGCGTGCCGATCATCCGCTCCAGCCTATGGATCGCTTCGTCCAGCGTCATCACCGGCCTTCGCGACACGACGTGGATCGACGGCTCGGTGCGGGCGCGGACGATACCGTAGGCGGAGATGAGGTCGTAGAGATCGGCCTGCCAGGCGGCGCGGCGGACGACCTTCAGCCCCTCTGGCGCACCGCGCCGGAAGACGTCGCGGCCGAGCCGGTCGCGGCCGATCAGCCGGGCGCCCGCCTCGCGCATCGCCTGGAGCCGCTGCAGCCGCAATTGCAGCCGCATCGCCAGCTCCTCGGGGCTGGGATCGACCTCGGGATCCTTGGGGAGGAGCAGGCAGGACTTGAGGAAGGCGAGCCAGGCCGCCATCACCAGATAGTCGGCGGCGATCTCCAGCTTCAGCTTCTTGGCGTCCGCGATGAAGGCGAGATATTGCTCGACCAGCGCGAGGATCGAGATTTTCGCGAGGTCGACCTTCTGCGTGCGCGCCAAGGTCAGCAACAGGTCGAGCGGCCCTTCCCAGCCGTCGAGATCGAGCGTCAGCCGGTCCGCTTCCGCGGGCGCCGCCTCCAGCTCGAAATCCTCGTCCAACTCGTCCATCGCGCGAGCCTAGGGCCGACGCGCGGCGAAGTCGAAGGCAAAGCGGGGGTTTTCCACAGCTGATCGCGTCCATTGTCACGGTCGCCGCAATGGCCGGCATCCGCCGCTTTATGGCCCTTCGGCCTTGCGGTGCGGCCGGCGGCCCCCATTTGGGCTTGATATGACATTCGAGAAACTCCCGCGGCTTCTCCGCGAAGCCCTGGCCGCGCGCGGCTACCAGATGCCGACGGCGGTGCAGGCCGCGGTGCTCGGCGCCGATGCGGAAGGGCGCGACCTGATCGTCTCCGCCCAGACCGGCTCCGGCAAGACCGTCGCCTTCGGGCTCGCCATCGCGCCGCAACTGCTTGGCGAGGACGGCAATCTTCCCTATGCGCTGAAGCCGCAGGCGCTGGTGATCGCGCCGACCCGCGAGCTGGCGCTCCAGGTCAGCCGCGAGCTCGACTGGCTCTACGGCAAGGCCGGCGCGCGGATCGCCACCTGCGTCGGCGGCATGGACCCGTCGAAGGAACGGCGCAGCCTCTCGCACGGCGCCCATATCGTGGTCGGCACGCCCGGGCGGCTGCGCGATCATCTCGAGCGGGGCGCGCTCGATCTCGGTCGGCTGGAGGTCGCCATACTCGACGAGGCGGATGAGATGCTCGACATGGGCTTTCGCGAGGAGCTCGAGGAAATCCTCGATGCGACCCCGGCCGAGCGCCGCACCCTCTTATTCTCCGCGACCATGCCCAAGCCGATCATGGCCCTGGCGAGGCGCTTCCAGCGCGATGCGCTGCGCATCTCCACGATCGGCGAGGAGCGTGGTCATGGCGACATCCAATATCAGGCGATGACCGTCGCGCCCGCCGAGATCGAGCATGGGGTGGTCAACCTGCTGCGGCTGCACGAGGCGGATTCGGCGCTCTTGTTCTGCGCAACCCGCGACAACGTCCGGCGGCTGCATTCGAGCCTCACCGAGCGCGGCTTCAACGCAGTCGCCCTTTCCGGCGAGCACAGCCAGAGCGACCGCAACCAGGCGCTCCAGGCGCTCCGAGACGGCCGGGCGCGGGTGCTGGTCGCGACCGACGTCGCCGCGCGCGGCATCGACCTGCCCAGCCTGTCGCTGGTCGTCCATGTCGAGCTGCCGCGCGACGCCGAGACCCTGCAACACCGCTCGGGGCGAACCGGACGAGCGGGCAGGAAGGGCATCGCCGTGCTCGTCGTCCCCTATCCACGCCGCAAGCGCGTCGAGGCGATGCTGCGCGGCGCACGGATCGAGGCGAAATGGATCGCGCCGCCGACGCCGGCGGACATTGCCCGCGGCGACCGCGAGCGGCTGCTCGCGGCGCTGCTCGCGCCGGCAGAGATCGACGACGAGGATCGCGTGCTTGCGCGCACCCTGCTGGAGCGCAGAACTCCCGAGGAGATCGCCGCGGCCCTGGTCCGCACGCATCGCGCCCGCCTGCCCGCGGCCGAGGAGCTCGCCGATGCCGCCGCCCCGACGCTGCAGGGCGGCAGGACCGAAGGCCCTCGCCCCGGCTTCGAGGACGCGATCTGGTTCCGCATGGACGTCGGCCGGCGCGACCGCGCCGACCCACGCTGGCTTCTCCCCTTGCTCTGCCGGCGCGGCCACATCACCAAGAACGAGATCGGGGCGATCCGCATCGGCGCGGCCGAAACCTTGTTCGAAGTCTCCCGCGCCGCCGCCGCCCGCTTCGCCGCAGCGCTCAAGCGCACCGCCAACGGCGATTCCGACGGCGAAGGCGGGATCCGCATCGAGGCGGTCGAAGGCAAGCCGCGCGATACGGCGCGGGAGAACCGCCGCAACGGCCCGCCCCCGGCGCGGCACAAGGCGAAGCCGTTTCGGAAAGGGCCCAAACAGGGGCGGACGACGAGGCCGCGAGCCTAGGGTCCGGACCCACAACCGGCAACGGCTGCCCCTTCGGGGTCGCCCGAGCCGGCCCGGGCTCAGTCGCCCTTGTCGCCTTCGCCGCGCGGCTTCTCGTGCTTGGCGTGCTGGCGGCGGTCCGCGGCGAGGCTCCTGCCCACGTCCACCTCCTCCTTGAAGTGGCCCTGAGCGTCGCGGCGCACATAGCGCTTGTCGCCCTCGTGCGGCTCGATCAGTTCACGCTTGGACATTCGTTCCTCCATGAAGGTGCGTGGCAGGAATCGCTGGCTGCTCAATGAGTTCCGAGAAAGTGACCGGGATGGGCCGAACAGCACGAAAGGGAGGTCGCGCGATGAAACGGCCGGCGCTGCTCGGGGCCGCGTGATCCTTTTCGTCGCCTATGCCCATCTCGAGATGGCGGTTCGGCGGCCGTGATCGACGAGCGGCTCATCGAGGAGATTTGAGGCGCCCTGCCGTCGAGGACGAGCCTGGGTCTCCACTTGCCGCGGCCGGTCCGGCGAACCCTCGCCGCCGGCGCGCGTTGAGCGTCGATGGCCCTCGCCATATTCGAGCTCCTCGGCGGCATCGTGCTCGCCTTCGCGACGCTCCGCGACGTGTTCGATACGGTGGTGGTTCCGGGCGGCAGCCGCGCGACTTTGCGCGTCGCCCGCAGATCGGTGTACCTGATGCTGCCGCTGTGGAAGCGCCTGCGAGGGCGGCAGGGAATTTCGACGATGTTCGCCCCGGCCATGCTGGTCGCATCCTTCGTCATCTGGATGATGCTGCTCGCCTTTGCCTTCGGACTGATGGCGCACGGGCTGCGCGCGTCCTTCGATCCGCCGCTCCGCAGCTTCGGCGAGGCCGTCTATACCGTCGGGAGCAGCCTGGTGACCGTGGGGCTGAGCAGGACCGAAGCGACCGGCGGGGCGCGCTGGATCGTGCTTGCCGCCGGCTTCTGCGGCCTGGGCGTCATGACCATGGCGGTGACCTATCTGCTCGAGGTGCAGTCCAGCCTCGCCCGCCGCGATTCCGGCATCCTGAAACTCAAAACGTCGGCCGGCGAGCCGCCGTCCGCGCTCGCGCTGCTGGAAAAATTCGCCGCGATCCGGAACCAGCGCGGCCTTGCCGGCGTGCTGGAGGACGGCCGCGACTGGTGCGCCTTCCTGCTCCAGAGCCATGCGGCCCATCCCTCGCTCATCTATTTCCGATCGGTCGGCACCGGCGCGGGCTGGCCGGCGGCGCTCGGCGCGCTGCTCGACCTCGCCTTGCTCGTCGAGCATTGCCTCGACGCGCCGGAGCTGCACGGCCGGGCGGTGCTGCTGCGCGAGGACGGCACGCACATGGCGGAGCAATTGATCGCCCTCCTCGAGATGGAGGTGCCGCCGGAGCCGGACGAAGGCGACTTCGAGCAGGTGCGAAGCCGGCTCGCCGGGGCGGGCTACGCAGTGCGCTCCGCCGCCGAGTGCGGGCAGGCGGCCGCCATCCGCGCCGGCCTCGCCCGATTGGCCCAGGCGCTGGCCGACCATCTGGGGAAGCCGAACGCGCCGTTGATCCCAGCCTAAGGCAAAGTCCGAATATTGCCGGTCGCCACGAGCAGCAGCCGCAGGTCGCCCGACATGTCGGCCAGGCGCCACGGTTCATCCGGCGGGATCGTGAAGGCGTCGGCCGAGCCGAGCGGATGGACGCCGCCATGTTCGAGCCGCGCCGTTCCTGCGAGGAGGAAGCCGAAAACCAGCTCGCCTTCGTGCGGCGGCACCGCGACGGCCGGTGAGGTGCCGGGCCGCAGGATACGCGCTTCAGCGAGGCCGAAGGTGGCGGCGCGCACGCCGGTTTCCTGCGCTTCGGCGCCGTGCCAGGGGCGCCACGGCGCGGTTGCGGCGACGTAGTGGAGGAAATGCTGCCCGGAGTAATCCCGCGCCTCCGCGGCGTCGCCGTTCGGCAGGTCCAGCGCATGGTCGGCGAAGGTCTCGTGCAGGGCCGGGCAGGTCACCTCCACCACTTCCAGGCCCGGGGAGCTTTCCAGCACGCGGTGGCGGATGAAGGGAGGCTGCAGGACCATGTCGCCGGCGGTCATGACGAAGGGCGCGCCCTGGTCTTCGTAGACGACGCGGACCCAGCCCTTGCGGACGCAGATCAGCTGGAAGGCGATGCGGTGATAATGGACCCAGTCCGCGACCGGGCCGCCCGCTTCGATCGCGATGTGCGAGGCGATGTAGCGGCCGCCGAGCCGGCTCGGGATCAGGTCGCGATAATGCATGCCGGCGCGGCCCTCGCCAGCGGCGGCGCCGGCCGGGTTCAGCACGAATTCGGGGCGGAAGTCGGGGAGCTTCGCCGACGGCGCCGGCGCATCCGGGCACGCGGTCAGGCGGACCGTCGTGCCGTCGTGACTGAGGATCGCGGTGTGGGGGTCGTCCGCGGGGTAGATCAGGTCGAGGCGGGCGCCGAGGCGGCGCAGCAGGTCGAGCGCGGGGGCGAACTCGGCGCAGACGAGGTCGAGGCGGTCGGGCGGATCGGCCATAAGCCCGCCTTAGCGCCTTCCCCGGCGAATGGCACTTAAGCCCTCCCCTGAAGGTGAGGGGCGATGCTCCGGCGTCGCTGACCGAAGCAGCGCAAAGGTTGCACGCTCGGTCCGTGAGGTTCAATGATCCGGACGATATGCTGATCGTGCTGCTCATCCTGCTTGGCCTCGCCATATTCGCTTATGGCGTCGCGCTCGCCCGCGCGGCGCTCGCGGAGCGCGCAATGCCCGGCCTCGAAGCGCTCGCTTTGGGGGCGGTCGTGAACTTCTTCGACACGCTCGGAATCGGATCCTTCGCCACGACGACGGCCTGGTTCAAGTTCCGCCGCATGGTGCCCGACCGGCTAATCCCGCAGACTTTGCTTTGCGGCCTGACCCCGCCGGCAATGACCGAGAGCATCGTCTTCCTCATCGCTTTCAGGGGGCAGCTCGATAAGGTGCTGCTGTTCAGCTGCGTGATGGCCGTGCTCGCCGGCGGCTTGGTCGGCGTGCCGCTGGTCACGCGAGCCCGGGTATGGGTCGTCCAGACGACGGTCGCGATCGGCCTCATTCTGGCCGCGACCGCTTTTGCGATGCAGAATCTCGATCTCTTCCCGGGGGGCGGGACCGCGACCAGCCTCCCGCTCGGACTGATGATCGTCGCGATCGCCGCCAATTTCATCTTCGGAATCCTCGCCAATTTCGGCGTCGGCAATTACGCCCCGACCCTGGTGATGCTGAGCCTGATGGGGATGGACCCTCATCTCTCCTTCCCGATCATGGCGGGCGGCGCCGCTCTGATGGGGGCGGGCTCGAGCTTCCAGCACGTGCGGATCGGGCAGGTGGATATGAAGGTGGTGCTCGGCCTCGCCATCGGCGGCATCCCCGCCGTCCTCGTCGCCGCCTATATCGTCAAGGAAATGCCGATCGACTATCTGCGCTGGCTGGTCATCATCGTCGTGCTCTATGCGGCGGCGGTGATGGCGCATTCTGCGCTGAAGGGCTGGCGCGAAGGCAAGGCCGAGCCGGCAACCGCGCCGCTGGCGGTCGAGGCGGAAGCGGAAGCCTGAGCGTGGCAAGCCCCGCCCCCGACCAGGCGCTCAACCAGGATTTCAGCCGCTACGACCAGGTTCGCAAGACGCACACCTATCGGCTGGCCGAGCATGAGGGCGACGCGTTCGACGAGGAATTCGAGATCGCGACGCTCGACCTGAGGCGGTTCCTGCACGGCGACGCGGCGGACAAGGCGCGCTTCGCCGCCGAGTTCGGCGCGGCGCTCAAGGAGATCGGCTTCGCTGTGCTGACCGGCCACGGCGTCGATCCCGCGCTCTACGATGCGATGCACGCGCGCATCCTCGATCTGTTCTCGATCCCGCTGGAGGAGAAGATGCGGTTCCGGGCGGAGCGCCACGGCTCGGTGAACCAGGGTTATTTTCCGATTCTGGAGACCAGCGAGATCCACCCGGACCTGGTCGAAGGTTGGGTCTGGTGCCGCCGCGCCTTCGACATCCCCCAGCGGCGCGAGGCGCCGTTCCGGCCGGAGCTGTTCTGGCCGCGGCCGGACGAGGAGCCGCAATTCCGGAAGCTGGCGCTCGCACACGAAGCCCTGTTCAAGCCGATCGCGCAGGCGATGCTGCAGGGGATCGGCTGCGATCCGCACGCCTTCGACGCGAAGCTGACGAATACGAATTTCGGGCTCAGGGCGAATTATTATCCACCGATGAGCGCGGCGCAGGACCGCTCCGGCGCCGGCCGCCTGCTGGGCCATGAGGATGTCGACCTGTTCACGATCCTGCCCGCGGCGAAGGACGACGGGCTGCAGGTCTGGAACCATCGCAGCCGAGCCTGGGTGCGCCTCCGCGCGCCGGAGGGCGCGATCATCATCAATACCGGCGACTATATGCAACGTATCTCGAACGACCTGCTGCCCTCGACCACGCACCGGGTGGGCAAGCCCCGCGACGGCTCGCACCTGACCAGCCCCCGAATCTCCTTCCCGATCGCCGTGTATCTCTGGGAGGACGAGGTGCTCGAGGTGCTGCCGGAGCTTGGGCCGCCGAAATACGAACCGATCAAGGCGGTGGCGTTCCATACGCGCAGCACGAGCAAATTCTATGGCGACGGGTACGCGGTGGAGACGGCTTGAGACCGACGCGCGCTCCCGTCGTGCTGAACTTGATTCAGCATCCATGAACACCGTCGATGCCTTCATTACCAAGTCCGTGTTCATGGATCCCGGATCCCCGGCCTGCGCCGGGGCAGGCAAGTCCGGGATGACGTGAGGGGTGGCGGCCCCACGCTGACCTTCCGCCGACATTGAAGCCGCGGCCGAACGCGCTAGATCAGAGCAGCGGCGACAACGTTCCCGCCCCTTGGGGTTTCAAGACCGGGACGGCCCGGCAGCCGGGAAGGAGGCTGCCGTGGCGTGGATTCTGCTCATCATTGCCGGATTGCTCGAGGTCGTCTGGGCCGTCGCGATGAAGCAGTCGGACGGCTTCACGCGGCTCGGGCCGTCAGCGCTGATGCTGGCTGCGATGGTGGCGAGCTTCGCCCTGCTCGCCTGGGCGATGCGGACGCTGCCGCTCGGCACGGCCTATAGCGTCTGGACCGGGATCGGCGCGGTCGGGGCGTTCCTGGTCGGGGTGATGGCCCTGGGCGAGGCGGCGAATGCATTGCGCATCCTGGCGGCGGTCCTGATCGTGGGCGGGCTGGTGCTGATGAAGGTTTCCAGCCCGAGCTGAGGACCCTCCGACCCCGCTCTCCGTCATGCTGAACTTGATTCAGCATCCCCCTTCTTCCCGGAGGTGCGTGAAGGGAAGATGGATCCCGGATCAAGTCCGGGATGACGTTGCGCGAGCAGCGGTCCTCACCTTTCCCAGGCCACGGGAATCGGGCTCCGCTCCTTGACCTGGCGGATCACCACCAGGGTCTGGAACCCGCGCACGCGTTCGTCGGCGGCAAAGAGGCGGCGGGCGAGCTCGTCGTAGCTTTCCATGTCGCGGGCGACCATGCGGACGACGAAGTCGGTGTCGCCGGTGACGTTCCAGGCCTCGATCACCTCGGGGACGTCCTGGAGCACGCGCATCATCTCGTCGACGGTGCGGGCGCCCTCGCGCTCGAGGGTGACGAGCAGGAGCATCGACAGCGGCCAGCCGAGCGTGCGCGGGCTAACCACGGCCACTTCGCGCGCGATCGCGCCGGTTTCGCGCAGCCGCCTGATCCGGCGGTAGCAGGCCGGCGCAGACAGGCCGACCGCCTCGGCCAAAGCCGGCACCGGCCGCTGCGCGTCCGCCTGCAACAGCTCGAGCAGCCTCAGATCGAACTCGTCCAGTTTTTCGTGCCGTCTCATGGGGCGCGGCTTAGCCGATAAAGTTTATCGCCGCAGCGTCAAAATCGAGCGCACTTATCCGGCGGCTTCGTTACATCCCCGCCTCGACACACGATGCCCGAGTTGATCCCATGAACGCCATCGCTCTGCAGCGCGCCGGCGCGCGCACCGACCTCTTCGCCATCGGCGCGCTCGCTTTATCGCTCGTCTCCGTCACCGTGGGCGCGTCCTTCGCCAAGGGCCTGTTCCCGATGGTCGGGCCGGAAGGCGCGACCGCGGTGCGGCTGATCGTCGGCGCCGTGGTGCTGTCGGCGATCTTCCGGCCCTGGCGCGTCAGGATGAGCGCCGGCTGGCGGTCGCTGCTCGCCTACGGCGTGGTGCTCGGGGCGATGAACCTGAGCTTCTACAAGGCGCTGAGCTACATCCCGCTCGGCCTTGCGATCGCGATCGAGTTCACCGGGCCGCTGGCGGTGGCCGTGCTGACCTCGCGGCGCAAGGCCGACTTCCTGTGGGTCGGGCTCGCCGCCGCGGGTCTGGCGCTGCTCCTGCCGCTGCGGCAGGGCGCGGCGCAGCTCGATGGTCGCGGCGTCGCCTTGGCTCTGTTCGCGGGAGCCTGCTGGGCCGCCTACATCCTCGTCGGCAAGCGGGCCGGGCAGGCGCATGGGCCGGCGGCGGCGGCCGGCGGCATGCTCATCGCCGCCTTGCTCGCGGCGCCGGTCGGGATGGTGCATGCGGGCACGGCTTTGCTGCGCCCCGAAGTGCTTGCGCTCGGGCTCGCGGTCGGAATCCTGTCGAGCGCGATCCCCTATGGGCTCGAGATCGTGGCGCTGAGCCGGCTGCCGTCGAACACGTTCGGCACCCTGCTCAGCGCCGAGCCGGCGGTCGGGGCACTGATGGGGCTGGTGCTGCTCGGCGAGATGCTCTCGCTTGGGCAGTGGCTGGCGATCGGGCTGGTCGTCTGCGCCTCGGTCGGCGCGGCGATGGGGGCGAAGGGACCGGCGGTCGAGGAGCAGCTGCAGCCGGCCTAGAGCGATTTCCAGTCAGATTGAAATGATCTGACGACTCGGAAATCGCGGCAGAACAAGAAGCTGGAGCGGTTGATCTGATGCAATCAGATCACAAACCGCTCCAGGCTGCGTGGAGGCAGGCGGCCCGGCGCGCCTCGCTGCGCCCGACGTCCACGCCTCGTCACCCCGGCGAAGGCCGGGGCCTCCATAACGAAGGACACGGGTGTCTCCACGAGACCCGGCCTTCGCCGGGGTGACGGTTGGGGCTTGGCGTCCCGGGCGAAATTGCCGGCACCAAGCCCCCGTCATCGGACCTACCTATACCAATGCACAGTGCCCGGAACCTTGACAAGGACCCCGACTTGGGCGCTGGGCTTTCGGCCTCCAAAGGGGGGCCCATGCGCCAGTGTCCTTCCTCCAGGTCGAGAGCAGCGGAACGCCCCCTGGGCCGGGCGGCGACCCTCGCGGTGCTGGCGCTGGCAACCTGCTCCTGCTCCAGCGACGCGCTCAATCCCTTCGCGCCGGTCGGCCCGGTCGCCGCCGACGACAGCAAGATCCTGATCGACGCAACGATCATCATGCTTGCGATCGTAATCCCGACCATCCTGCTCGCTTTCTGGATCGCCTGGCGCTACCGGGCCTCGAACACGAAGGCGGAATATCTCCCTTACTGGGCCTTTTCCGGCCGGATCGAGGCGGTGGTCTGGTCGATCCCGATCCTCACCATCATGTTCCTCGGCGGCGTGATCTGGATCGGCTCCTACCAGCTCGATCCGTTCCGGCCGATCGAGTCGCCGGCGCCGCCGCTCGAGGTCCAGGTCGTCTCGCTCGACTGGAAATGGCTGTTCATCTACCCGCGGGAGGGGATCGCGACCGTCAACCAGCTGGTCGTCCCCGCGGGCACGCCGGTCCATTTCTCGATCACCTCGGGGAGCGTGTTCAACGTCTTCTTCGTGCCCCGGATGGGCTCGATGGTCTACGCCATGCCGGGCATGGTTTCGCAGCTCCATTTGCGGGCGGACCGGCCCGAGACGATGCTGGGCCAGTCCGCCCAGTTCAGCGGCGACGGCTTCTCCGACATGCAGTTCCAGGTGCGTAGCGTGCCGCCGGCCGAATTCGCGGCCTGGACGCAAAGCGTGCGCGGCGCAGGCCCGATCCTGGACCGGCCGGCTTATGCGCTGCTCGCGCGGCAGAGCCACCGGAACCCGCCAGCGGCCTTCCGCGCGGTCGACCCGACTCTGTTCCAGGCCATCTCGACCCAGCAGATCCCGCCGGCGCCGGGCCCCGAGCCGGGCAATGAGGAGCATGCGGGACGCGAAGTCACGCCGGCAGGGAGGCAGTGAACGATGTTCGGTAAGCTGAGCTGGTCGGCCATTCCCTGGGACCAGCCGATCCCGCTGATCACCGTCGCCGTGCTGATCCTGATCGGTGCCGGCCTGCTCGGCCTGGTCACGTACAAGGGTTGGTGGCCCTATCTCTGGACAGAGTGGATCACCAGCGTCGACCACAAACGGATCGGCATCATGTACATATTGCTGGGCGTGCTGGGGCTTGCCCGCGGCTTCGCCGACGCGATCATGATGCGCACCCAGCAGGCGATCGCGGTCGGCGGCAGCCAGGGCTACCTGCCGCCCGAACATTACAACCAGATCTTCTCGGCGCACGGGACGATCATGATCTTCTTCGCGGCGATGCCACTGGTGATCGGTTTCATGAACTTCGTGACGCCGCTCCAGCTCGGCGTCCGCGACGTCGCCTTCCCGACGATGAACTCGGTCAGCCTGTGGCTGAGCGCCTCCGGCTTCCTGCTGGTCAACGTCTCGCTCTTCATCGGCGAGTTCGCCCGCACCGGCTGGCTGCCCTATCCGCCGCTGAGCGAGGCCGGCTATTCGCCCGGCGTCGGCGTCGATTATTATCTCTGGGCGATCCAGATCGCCGGCGTCGGCACGTTGATGACCGGGATCAACTTCGTCACCACGGTGCTGAAGATGCGCTGCCCCGGCATGTCGTACCTGCGCATGCCGATGTTCTGCTGGACCACGCTCGCCGCCAGCCTGCTGATCGTCGCCGTCTTCCCGATCCTCACCGCGACCTTGGCGATGCTCAGCCTCGACCGCTTCGTCGGCTGGCATTATTTCACCGGCGACGCCGGCGGCAACCCGATGATGTTCGTGAACCTGATCTGGGCCTGGGGGCATCCGGAGGTCTACATATTGGTGCTGCCCTGCTTCGGCATCTTCTCCGAGATCTTCTCGACCTTCTCGGGCAAGCCCCTGTTCGGCTACCGCTCGATGGTCGCCGCGACCCTGTTCATCTGCATCGTCTCGCTGATGGTGTGGCTGCACCATTTCTTCACGATGGGCGCCGGGCCTGCGGTCAACACCTTCTTCGGGATCGCAAGCAGCGTGATCGCGGTCGGCACCGGCGTGAAGGTCTATAATTGGATCTTCACCATGTATGGCGGCCGGGTGCGGTTCAGCGTGCCGATGCTCTGGTCGCTTGGCTTCATCTTCACCTTCGTGATCGGCGGCATGACCGGCGTGCTGCTGGCAGTGCCGCCGGCCGATTTCCTCGTCCACAATTCGATGTTCCTGGTCGCCCATTTTCATAACGTGATCGTCGGCGGCGTGGTCTTCGCTTTGTTCGCCGCGCTCGATTACTGGTTCCCCAAGGCGTTCGGCTTCCGCCTCCATCCCGGCTGGGGCGCCGCCGCCTTCTGGTTCTCCTTCATCGGCTTCTGGGTCACCTTCACGCCGCTCTACATCCTTGGCCTGGAGGGCATGACCCGGCGGCTGCAGCATGTGAACATCCCGGAATGGGGGCCGATGCTGCAAATCTCGGCGTTCGGCGTCGCCATCCTCGTGGTCGGCGCCGCCTGCCAGATCATCATGCTGGTGGTCTCGATCCTGCAGCGCGACAGGCTGCGCGACACGTCCGGCGATCCCTGGGACGGACGCAGCCTCGAATGGGCAACGCCGTCGCCGGCGCCCTTCTTCAACTTCGCGACCACGCCGAACGTCGAGGGCGAGGAGGCCTATTGGGGGATCAAGCTCGCCGCGATCGAATCCCAGCGGCTCGGCCCCGAGCCCAAATATGAGCCGATCCACATGCCGGTGAACTCGCCGGTCGGCTTCTACACCGCGGTGTTCGCGACGATGTTCGGCTTCGCCCTGATCTGGCAGATCTGGTGGCTGGCGGGGCTTGGGTTCGTCGGCGCGCTCGCCGGCTTCGTCGTCTTCGCCTGGCGCGACGTGCATGAATATTGGGTGCCGGCCGAGGAGGTGGCGCGGGTCGACCGGGCGCGCCGGGCTGCGCGCCAGGCCCTGCTCGACCAGATACCGGAGCAGCCCGAGGGGGCGCCGGCATGACCGACTTCCCGCTGCCCGCCGCCGCCGAGACGGTCCGGCGCGTCCGCGAGGACCCGCACCGGCTCGGCCATCGCGACCCGCACGCGCACGAGACGATCGAGGGCATCGGCCACGGCACGACCGGGCCGGCGACCAAGAGGGTCATCGTCGGCTACGGCTTCTGGATCTTCCTGCTCAGCGACATCGTGATGTTCTCCGCCTTCTTCGCGGCCTTCGCGGTGCAGCGGGGCGCGACCGCCGGCGGGCCGGGGGTGAGCGAGCTGGTCGACATGCACCGGGTCGGCTGGGAGACCGGCGCCCTACTGCTGTCGAGCTATACGTGCGGCCTCTCTTTCGCCGCGACCAATGCCCGCTCCAAGCTCTGGACCCAGGTCTTCCTGCTGGTCACCGGCCTGCTGGGCCTGATCTTCGTCGGGCTCGAGCTGCTCGAGTTCGTCGACCTCGCCGGCCGCGGCATCGTCCCGCAGCGCAGCGGCTTCCTCAGCGCCTTCTTCGGCCTGGTCGGGCTGCACGGCGTGCATGTGACGCTGGCCGGGATGTGGCTGCTGACGATGATGGCACAGGTCCAGCTCAAGGGCTTCCGGCCGGAGATCGTCCACCGGCTGATCTGCTTCAACCTGTTCTGGCATGCGCTGGACATCGTCTGGATCGGCATCTTCACCATCGTCTACCTGATGGGAGCAGTGGCATGAGCCGGCTCGAATACGATCCCAAGGATTATACCGGCGCGCTCGACCATCGCGAGGACCATGCCCCGGGCGACGAGCCGGTCGAGGATGCCGGCCATGTGATCCTGAACTCGAACCTGGGCCTCGGCTTCTCGGTAATCCTGACCGTCGCCGCCTTCATCCTCGCAAGCACGCACCTGATCTACGGCCCGGCGATCCCGGTCGCCCTGATCGTGCTCGCCATCGCCCAGATGGGCGTCCATTTGGTCTTCTTCCTCCACATCACCACCGGCCCGGACAACACCAACAACGTCCTCGCCCTCGCCTTCGGGATATTGGTCGTGTTCCTGGTCGTGCTCGGCTCGATCTGGATCATGAACCATCTCGAAACCAACATGATGCCGATGAACCAGCTGATGGAGATGCAGCGGTAAGCGGGGAAGCCGCGGCGTCCCACCGTCATTCCCGCGAAGGCGGGGATGACGTGAAAGGTCAGCGCTCTCCCTTCCGGCACCAAGTCCTCGCAATGCCGAACAAGGACAGCGCCGCCAACGCGGCCCAGGTCAGCGCATATTGCAGGTGATTGTTGGGGAAGCTGACCACGGTCAGCCCGCCCCGCGGCTGGTGCGGATCGCCCTGCCCGGCCGCGGCGTCGATGAAGTAAGGCGCTACGGTGCCGAGGCCACGTGCGGCGGCGATGGCGGCGACGTCGCGGGAGTACCAGCGGTCGTGGGCTGGATCGTTGGCGTGGAGGAAGGCGCCGCCCGGTTCGGTGATGCGCAGCAGGCCGGTGACCGTCACCGGCCCCGTGGGCTCGCCGGCGCGGCGGAGCGCGCGGCCGGGGGCGTCGGCGGGAACGAAGCCGCGGTTGACCAGCACGGTCCAGCCGGCCTCGGTGCGCAGCGGCGTCAGCACCCAATAGCCGGGACCGAGCCCGGTCGCCGCCTGCACCAGGGTCTCGCGTTCGTGGAGGAAGACGCCGCCGATTCGGACGGGCCGGTAGGCATCGCCGGCCGAGGTGATTTGCGGCCAGTCCGCCGGCCCGGGCGCGGCGGCCGGCGGGGCGTGCAGGCGCTGCGTGACCGCTTCGATCAAGGCAAGCTTCTCGCTCCGCCGCTCGACCTGCCAGATTGCGAGACCGGCGAAGAGAATAGAGGCCAGCCCAAGCAGGGCGGTCAGGACGATCCGCCTGCAGCCAGGCCGGCTATCGGCCATCGGCCGAAGGTTCGCCGCTGTCCGCGGTCAGCCGCCAGCGGCGCAGCAAGGGCGGCATGGTGAGGCCCTGCGCGAAGACCGAGAAGGCGACCACGCCGAAGGTGAGGATGACGATCTGCTGCTGCTCGGCGATGCTTGCCGGCACCGCCAAGGCGAGCGCAAGGGCGACGGCGCCGCGCAGGCCGCCCCAGACCAGCACATGCTGGTAGGTGGCGGGCAGCCTGAGCGAGGAGCCGGCGAACAGCAGGGCGATCGGATAGACTGCGGCAGCGCGGGCGGCGAGGGTGAGCAGGACGACGATCGCAAGCATGCCGGCGAGGGGCGCGAGCGGCAGCTGCGCCTCGTGATTGCCGATCATCAGGAACAGGAAGGAATTGGCGAGGAAGGCGGCATATTCCCA
>JAFAZM010000363.1 GCA_019239785.1 Sphingomonadaceae bacterium | reverse complement strand
AGACGATCGCGATCGTGTCGCCGTCGATGCCGCGCAAATAGGTCAGCATGCGGGCCAAAGTGTCCTCGGGCTCGGCATCGCCCTGAAGGTTCACCTGCTCGAAGCGCAGCCGCTGGAAGGCGCGCGCGATCAGCTCGCCGTCGCGGCCGGTATTGGCGAGCGCGAATTGCGGCGTGCTCGGATAGGACTGGCTGAGCACCAGCGCCTCGATCCGGGCCGGCTGGGGCTGGACGGCCTGGACCGGCTGCATGCCCGATTGCTGCGCCTGGGCGCCTTCCCGCTGGGCTGCTGCCTGGCCCTGGCTCGCGGCATTGCCCGCGCCCTGCGGGAAGCCGCCGCCCGAAGGCGGTGCCGGCGCCGGCGGCGGTGGCGCCGGCGGAGGCGCGCCGCCGCCGGGCTGCTGGCCGAAGCCACGCGCCGGCAAGGCAAGCCCGGCCAGTCCGCCAAGCAACAGGAAACGCCGATCGATCATGCCTGACCCCACCCCCAGCAACGCGCGCGGGCAGCTTAATCTTGCGCGCGTCGGCGGGCAAACGGCGCGCGAAAAGGCTGGAACGGCCGGCTTCGGCATGGCAACGCACCGGCGTTTCGAAGGAGAAGATGATGTTCGACCTCAGCGGAATGACCGCATTGGTGACCGGCGCGTCCGGCGGCATCGGCTCGGCGATCGCCAAGGGGCTTGCGGCGCAGGGGGCGCGGCTTGCCGTCTCGGGGTCCAATCGGGAGAAGCTCGAGGCCTTCCGGGCCGGGCTCGGCGGCGATCATGTGGCCCTGGCCTGCAACCTCTCGGACGCGGCGGCGGTCGATGCCCTGGTGCCGCAGGCGGTGGAGGCGCTCGGCCAGCTCGACATATTGGTCAACAATGCCGGCGTCACCCGCGACAATCTGGCGATGCGGATGAAGGACGAGGAATGGTCGGACGTGATCCGGATCAACCTCGAGGCCGCGTTCCGGCTCGCCCGCGCCGCGCTCAAGCCGATGATGCGCGCCCGCTTCGGCCGGATCATCTCGGTGACCTCGATCGTCGGCGCGACCGGCAATCCCGGCCAGGCCAATTATGCCGCCTCCAAGGCCGGCCTGATCGGCATGTCGAAGGCGCTGGCGCAGGAGGTCGCCTCGCGCAGCATCACCGTCAATTGCATCGCCCCCGGCATGATCCGCTCGGCGATGACGGATGCCCTGACGGACGCGCAGCGGCAGGCCATCATCGGGCGCATCCCAGCCGGCGACCTCGGCACCGGCGAGGACATCGCCGCGGCGGCCGTCTATCTCGCCAGCCGCGAGGCCGGCTACGTCACCGGCCAGACCCTCCATGTGAACGGCGGAATGGCGATGATCTGACTTGGCTTGGCGAGGTTTTCGTATAGAGTAGCCTGATGAGGACTGCATCCCGGCAATTATTGCTGCCGTTGCGTGTGATCCTTCTATTCATACTGGTGAATATGATGGCTTCGGTGGCCCGCGCTGCCGTTCAAGACGGAGTTGGGGAAGCTTCTACGGGAGAGTCCGCATGCGTCGCGAGCACGCATTTTGAGGGACCCGAGCGTTTCGCGTTGATAGTTGCCGTTTCGGATTATGATCTAAATAACGTAATAACCAGACCTGAGCTTTCTCAGCCAGGTTACCTCCAAGATCTTCCTAATTCGGTGAACGATGGGCGGGCTATTAGAACGGCGCTGTGCCATCTAGGTTTTCATGTTACCTTGGTGGAAAATCCAACAAAGTCTCAAATGGAGATATCGTTAGCAAGATTTGGGGCAATCATAAACTCGAATCCGAATTCAGTTAACTTGTTTTACTATGCCGGACATGCCGTTCAAGTGGATGGAGTTAATTGGCTCATCCCAAATGGCGCAACCCTTCCTTCCGAGGACTTGACGAGATACCCTTCGAATGTCCAAGCTGGATTCATCGGAAGTCAGGCGGTAGCTCTTACGTCCGTCTTTCAGTATTTCCGACAATCGAATCTCGGGGGAGGCGGTGTAAATTTAATATTTATCGATGGATGCAGAAGTGATCCATGGGAGGACAGGTTATTCCCGGGAACAAGAGGCTCTCCTAATAGAGGATTAGCGGAGCAGAGTCCATCTAGCCGCGGAACTTTGGTCTTTTATTCGACGGCAGCTGGCAGCGTTGCTGGCGATGGTGACCGAAATGGGAATAGTCCCTTCGCCACCGCCCTTTTGGAGTCCATCGCTGAACCAGGTTTGTCGGTTTCGGATTTGCTAATCCGGGTCACCCGTAGGGTGGTCGAATTGACTCGCGATCGGCAGGCTCCATTCCAGGCTGGATCTCTCGCTGAGACATTTTGCTTTGCCGGTTGTGCTCGGAGTGAGCCCCGGCCGCCGGTACAAGCCGCTGTTCCCCCGGTTCGCTCCGAACCTTACCAGATCGACAATGCGGCTCGCTGCATTTCCTCGCGTATCGGCGATGCTGGGATGAGTCGATTGTATTCGGAGATGCAATCGGCTGGGTCACGGTTAGATCGCGATGATTTGGGGTCGGCCTCCGATTATCAAAGAAACGTGATCGTGTGGATCGACCGACTAAGACCGGATGCCGTATGGTGTGCTGCACGTCTGGGCTGGACAGCAAGCCAGCAGGAAGCGGCTCTATCTTATGCCGTGAATTCTGCATTTAGATTGGCATCAGCGCGGGCACTTAGTAACGGTAATACCGCGATTGAAAGGCAGCTTATTCAATGGTTTGCCAACCTCCCTCGCGAAGTGCGCACCACTGGAATTCTCCGATCCGGGGACGTAGAAGGATTGGCGCACGCCCTGGGTAAGAACGTCGAAGATGAGGCTGATCCGTCACTGGCGCTATATATGGCGATGTTTTTGGGGACTTCGGTCCTGCTCGAGAGGATGAGCCTGGGATTGGCGCCGCTGAGCTAATCGGGGTTATCGCCATGGCTCGCCTCCATGCAGCCGCCCGCAGTGTGAGGACAGCCCACCCACCTGCGGTTGATAGCCCCACTGCCACTTGCCTTTTGCCGGTGCGAGCGGCTAGGGCGGGTGCAACGAAAAAAGCCTCTAGGGAAAGGTGAACTATGAGCGAGACTGCCGACCGCGTGAAGAAGATCGTCGTCGAGCATCTGGGTGTCGAAGCGGACAAGGTCACCGAGGAAGCGAGCTTCATCGACGATCTCGGCGCCGACAGCCTCGACATCGTGGAGCTGGTCATGGCTTTCGAGGAGGAGTTCGGGGTCGAGATCCCCGACGACGCCGCCGAGAAGATCACGACCGTCAAGGACGCGATCGACTATATCGAGCAGAACAAGGCCTGAAGGCCGGGAAGGTCGTCCGCCGCCGGGCGAGCCGATCCATTGAAAAAACGGCTCCCCGGCTTAGTTGGGGGGCCGTTTGTCGTTAGGGAGTCATCGCATGCGCCGCGTCGTCGTCACCGGTCTGGGTCTTGTCACGCCATTGGGCGGCGACGTTGAGACCAGTTGGCGGAATCTGATTGCCGGGAAGAGCGGCGCCGGGCCGATCACCAAGTTCGACGCAAGCGACCAGAAATGCACCATCGCCTGCGAGGTGAAGCCCGCCGATCACGAATATGGCTTCGATCCCGGCAAAAGGGTCGATTACAAGATCCAGCGGCAGGTCGATCCGTTCATCGTCTACGGCCTCGATGCCGCCGGGCAGGCGCTGGAGGATGCGGGCCTCACCGACATGGACGAGGCGACGCGGCTGCGTACGGGCGTCTCGATCGGCTCGGGGATCGGCGGCCTGCCGGGGATCGAGAGCGAAAGCCTGTTGCTGGCCGAAAAGGGGCCGGGCCGGGTCTCCCCCCATTTCGTCCACGGGCGGCTGATCAACCTGATCTCGGGCCAGGTCTCGATCAAATACGGCCTGATGGGCCCGAACCACGCGGTCGTCACCGCCTGCTCGACCGGCGCCCAT
>JAFAZM010000280.1 GCA_019239785.1 Sphingomonadaceae bacterium | reverse complement strand
GGCGTGATCCTGGCGGACCTGCACGAAGCCGCGCTTGCCGTCGGCCGGCGCTTTCCGCTGACCCTCGGCGCCAAGGGCTCCGCCACGATCGGCGGCCTGGTCTCGACCAATGCGGGGGGCACCCAGGTGCTGCGCTTCGGCACGATGCGCTCGCTCGTGCTGGGCCTCGAAGCGGTGCTGCCCGACGGCAGCCTCTATGACGGGCTGGCCGTGCTCAAGAAGGACAATCGCGGCTACGACCTGCGCCAATTGCTGATCGGCGCCGAGGGGACGTTGGGCCTGGTCACCGCGGCGAGCCTCAAGCTGGTGCCCGCGGTCGGCGAGCGCGTCGTCGCCTGGGCCGGCGTGCCGGACCCGCAGGCGGCGCAGGCCCTGCTTCGCCATCTCGAAGCGACGCTCGGCGATGCCGTCGAGAGCTTCGAGCTGGTCCCGGCCCATGTGCTCGACCTGGTCCTCGCCCATATCCCGGGGACGCGGCGGCCGCTCGCGGAGCCGGCGCCGTTCAACGTGCTGATCGAGGCGGTCTCGGCGATGGCGACGCCGAGCCCGGAGCAGCTGCTCTACGAGGGGCTGCGTTCGGCGCTGGAGACCGGGCTCGTCCTCGACGCGGCGATCGCCGCCAACGAGGCGCAAGCCGAGGATTTCTGGCGGCTGCGCGATTCGATCGCCGAGGCCGAGAAGAAGGACGGTCCCTCGGCCAAGCACGACATTTCGGTGCCGGTCGAGGCGATGGGCGGCTTCCTGGTCGAGGCCGGGGAGAAGATCGAGGCCCGCTTTCCCGGCACGCAGGTGATCGGCTTCGGCCATCTCGGCGACGGCAACATCCATTTCAACGTACGCGCACCGGTCGGCGCCGGGGAGGGCTGGCTGGAGGCCGAAGGCGGCGGAGTCACCGCCTATGTCCACGATCTCGTCACCGAGGCCGGCGGCTCGATCTCCGCCGAGCACGGCATCGGCCAGGCGAAAATCGGCGAGCTGGCCAGGCTCGGCGAGCCGGCGCGGCTGCACGCGATGCGCGCGATCAAGCGCGGGCTGGATCCGCAGAACATCATGAACCCCGGCAAGCTGGTCCCCGGTCTCGATCAGGGAATGCTTGCGCCCGAAGCGCTTCGCTCATAGAGGGTTGCGCTGAAATCCGCGGCCGCGCGAGCGCCGTTCCCTGACCCGATGGAGACCGAAATCATGGCGACCCAGCCGCCGCCCCCGGCCAATCTGCTGCTCTTCTACAAGAATCTGCAGCCGCTCTCGCCGAACCTGCACGGCAATCTCAAGATCAAGCCGTCCACCACCGCGCCTTATTTCGCCGAGGCCAATGCGGTGCCGCTGACGATCGACGAGTTCATCGCGGCGCAGCGTTTCTTCCCGATCGTCTTCTCGGGCGGCGACATGCCGGTGCCGCTGGCCTTGCTCGGCCTCAACGAGGGCGTGAACGTGTTCGTCGACGCGGACGGGACGCCGCTCAATCCCTTCTACATTCCGGCCTATGTCCGCCGTTATCCCTATCTGCTCGCCCGGCTGGACGAGCAGGCGCAGGAATTGTCGCTCTGCTTCGATCCGGACAGCGGCCTGGTCGGCGAGGACGGCGAGGGCGCCCTGCTGTTCGACGGCGACAAGCCGAGCGAGGCGCTGAACGCGATCCTGAAATTCTGCGAGGATTTCGAGCTTGCCGCCCAGCGCACCCAGGCCTTCGTCAAGGAGATCCAGGAGATGGACCTGCTGATCGACGGCGAGGTCACCATCCAGCCCGACGGCGCCGAGCAGCCCTTCATCTATCGCGGCTTCCGCATGATCGACGAGAACAAGGTCCGCGAGATGAACGGCGACCAGCTGCGCAAGATCAACCAGAACGGCATCCTGCCGCTGATCATGGCGCACCTCTTCTCCTTGTCGTCGATCCGCGACCTGTTCGCGCGCCAGCAGCAGCAGGGCAAGGTGCCCGACCAGCTCGCCGCCATGGCCGCGGCGCCGGCGGCCTGACTGGCCGGGACTCGGGCATTTTCGCCCGAGCCGGCGCGAAAGTGCCGAAAAACGGGAGAATTCGGGCACGATCGGCCTCGATCGGGGCGGATCGCGCGCCGCGGGAGTAATTTTTTCCCGTATAATTACCGTCTGGTATTGAAACTGAAATCGCTTCACCTATCTCGGTGTAGACGCAGCCATATCCCCCCTTTGTGGCGGCGTCCCGCGCTCCCCAGCGAAAGCGAAGGAGCGCACCTCCCTGAACCTGGCCGCCTCACGGAAACGTGAGGCGGCTTTTTTTTCGGCTTTATTCCGCGGCGATCGCGTCTGGGTAGGCGAGCAGCCGTTCCTCGAGCGCGCTGGCGACCGCCGCGATCAGCCGGCAGACGCCCTCGAAGCCGGGGCCCGGCGCGCGCAGGTCCCGGTCCAGGTAGAGCGAGCGGTCGAGCTCGATCTGCAGTGCGTGCACGCCGCGCCGCGGCTGGCCGTGGCGGCCGGCGATATAGCCGCCCGCATAAGGCGTGTTGCAGGCGGTGCGGTAGCCGAGCTGGCCCGCGGCGGTGACCGCCGCGTCGAGCAGGTCCGGCGTCGTCGTCGTGCCGTGGCGGTCGCCGAAGATGACGGTCGCTGCGCCCGGTCCGCCGCCTTCGGTGCGCGGCCGCGGCGGCATCGAATGGCAGTCGAGCAGGATCGCCGCGCCGAAGCGGGTGCGGGCGTGAGCGAGCGCCTTCTCCAGCGCCTGGTGATAGGGCCGGTGGATGGTCTCGATCCGCCGCGTGAGCTCGGCCTGGGTGACGCGCTCGCGCCAGATCGGGCCGAGGCCGGTGATCCGCGACGGAATCAGGCCGATTCCGCCGCGCGTGCGCGCCGACTGGACAAGATTGCCCGACGGCAAAGGCGGCGCGATCAGGCCGGGATCGATCTCGCGCTCGTCGCGGTTGAGGTCGAGCTCGGCGCGCGGCGCGCGGGCGACGAAGGCGGTGGCGCCGTTCGCGGTCGCCCGCCAGACCAGGCGGTCGACCAGCCTGTCTTCGAGCGTCTCCAGCGCCGCCTGGGGCAGCCGCGCCGCGCGCAGCAGCTCCGGCCGATAGGCGCGCCCGGCGTGGGGAATCGAGAGGATGACGGGCGAGACCGGCCGCTCAGGGCCGATTCGGAAGAAAGGGGAAATGGAAGCCTCGGTCATTCCTCCGCCACAACTAGGCCCGGAGTGGGACGGGTGCAATCGCGCTGCACGGCACGGCTGGAAAAAGCGGCGACCTTCGCGCATAACGCGCCCAAGGGAGCGGAGATGCTGAGGATCCTACTCGCAGAAGACGACGATTCCATGCGCGTCTACTTGGTCCGCGCCCTGGAGCGGGTCGGCTATCACGTCGTCGCGGTCGACCGCGGCACCGAGGCGATCCCACTGCTCGAGAGCGAGCCGTTCGATCTCCTCCTCACCGACATCGTCATGCCCGAGATGGACGGCATCGAGCTCGCCCAGAAGGCCGCCGAGATCGTGCCCGGCATCCGCGTCATGTTCATCACCGGCTTCGCCGCAGTCGCGCTCCGCGCCGGCCGCAAGACGCCGGATGCCAAGGTCCTGTCCAAGCCATTCCACCTCCGCGACCTTGTCGCCGAGGTCGAGCGCATGTTCATGAGCGAGGACCAGCACGGGCGGCTGTAGATAGCCGTTGCACCGTCCGACATTCCCTTCTCCCGCTCGCGGGAGAAGGAGGGGCCCGCCGCGAAGCGGCGGGAGGATGGGGTCTTGTTCTTCTTTTTCCCTTCTTCCTTCGACAGGCTCCGTAAAACAAGAAGAAGACCCTCACCCCGCCCTCTCCCGCGAGCGGGAGAGGGGGACTTGGCGGGCCTCATGCCGCCTCGGCCTTGTCCTCGGAGTCCGCTCCGGCCTAGTGTCGAGCCGAACAAATAATCCACCCAAAGGCGGCGCTGCATGGACACTCCCTTCCACAACGTCGCGATCGTCGGGCTCGGCCTGATCGGCTCGTCGATCGCACGGGCGGTGCACGAGCGCCTGCCGGCGACGCGCCTTTCCGGCTTCGACCTGGATCCGGCGGTGCGCGAGCGCGCCCGCGCGCTGGCGCTGGTCGACCGCGTCGCGGAGACCGCCGCGGAAGCGGCGCAGCGCGCGGATCTCGTCATCCTCTGCGTGCCCGTCGGCGCGATGGCGGCCGCGGCCGAAGCGGTCGCGTCCGGGCTGAGCTCCGAGGCGCTGCTCAGCGACGTCGGCTCGTGCAAGGCGTTCGTCGCCGAGGAGCTGCGCCGGGCGCTGCCGGAGGCGCGGATCGTACCCGCCCATCCGGTCGCCGGCACCGAAAATAGCGGGCCGGACGCCGGCTTCGCCGCTTTGTTCCAGGGCCGCTGGTGCATCCTGACGCCCGAGGAGGACGCCGATCCGAAGGACGTCGCGCGGCTCGCCGCCTTCTGGACCGCGCTCGGCGCCCGCGTCGAGCGGATGGACGCGCGCCATCACGACGTCGTCCTCGCCGTCACCAGCCATCTGCCGCACCTGATCGCCTTCACCATCGTCGGCACCGCCTCGGACCTGGAGCGAGTCACCGAAGGCGAGGTGATCAAATATTCGGCCGGCGGCTTTCGCGACTTCACCCGCATCGCCGCCTCCAATCCGGCGATGTGGCGCGACATCTTCCTCACCAACAAGGAAGCGGTGCTGGCGATGCTGCGCCAGTTCAACGCCGACCTGGCCGGCCTCGAGCAGGCGATCGTCGCCGAGGACGGCCCGGCCCTGTTCGATCTCTTCACCCGGACGGCAGCGATCCGCCGCGGCATCGTCGAGCAGGGCCAGGACGTCGGCAAGCCCGATTTCGGGCGCGGCGGCGGCTGATCGCGCGCGCCGGCAATGCGGGGTTGCGCGGCGCCCGACCCCTCGCTACATCGCGCGCTCCCCAGAGTGGGCGTGTAGCTCAGTGGTAGAGCACTGTGTTGACATCGCAGGGGTCGCAAGTTCAATCCTTGCCACGCCCACCATTTTCCTCCCGCTCCATCGAATGTGCACCTGACCGGCCGTCGGCCGGGCTCGACGAGCCCGCTTGACCCTGTCGGCGGGCGGGCCGAAGGGCGGACGGGGGAGGACGCGCGATGAACCAGGGACATGTCGTCGTCACCGGTGCGGCCGGCGCGCTTGGCCGCGCGGTCTGCGCCCATCTCGCCCCAGCGGGCTGGCCCGTCGTGGCGGTCGACTTTTCCGATCATCCTCTGCCGGAATGCGCGGTCGCCGAGCATCGGGCCGACCTCGGCGCCGAGGCCGAGGCGGGGATGGGCGCCTATGCCACCTCCAAGGCCGGCGTCGCGCGCCTGACGGAAGCGCTTGCCGCCGAGCTGAAGCCGCGCGGGATCCGGGCCGATGCCGTGCTGCCGAGCATCATCGACACGCCGCCAATCGCCGCGACATGCCCGATGCCGACATCTCGAAATGGGTGGCGCCGCAGGAGCTGGCGGCGGTGATCGGCTTCCTGCTCTCGCCGCAGGCGAGCGGCATCACCGGCGCCTCGATCCCGGTCGCCGGCCGCGTCTGAACCGGGTCTCGCAAGGGGGGAACATGATTATAGAGATCAGCGGAGACGGCCTCACCATCGCGGAGATCGGCGCCGTGGCGCGCGGGGCGAAGGTCAGGCTGTCGGACGATCCCGAAGTGCTCGGCCGGGTGGCGCGATCGCGTGAGCAGCTGTGCGCGAAGGTGGCGCGCGGCGAGCAGATCTACGGCGTCACCACCCTGTTCGGCGGCATGGCCGACCGCTCGCTCGGGCCGGACCAGCTCGAGGAATTGCAGCGCGTCGCCCTCTGGCATCACAAGAGCACGACCGGGCCGCGCCTGCCTGTCGCCGACGTCCGGGCGGCGATGCTGCTGCGCGCCAATTCGCTGATGAAGGGCGTCTCCGGCGTGCGGCTGGAGATCGTCGAGCGTTTCGCCGCCTTCCTCAATGCCGGCGCCCATCCGCACGTCTATCAGCGCGGCTCGATCGGCGCCTCGGGCGACCTGGTGCCGCTCACCTATATCGCCGGCCCGGTCATGGGCCTCGATCCCGCCTTCCTCGTCGACCTCGACGGCGAGACGCTGGACGCGCATGCGGCGCTCGCCAGGCTCGGCCTCAAGCCGCTCGCGCTTGAGCCGAAGGAGGGGCTGGCGCTGAACAATGGGACCGGCGCGTCAACCGGTGTCGCCGCCAATGCGCTCGACCGGGCGATGGGCCTCGCCGCTCTGGCGCTCGGCGTGCACGCGCTCTACGCCCAGGCGCTCTGCGCCACCGACCAGAGCTTCGCGCCCTTCATTCACAGGGTGAAGCCACATCCCGGGCAGGTCTGGACCGCGGCGCGGATGGCGGAATTGCTTGCGGGTTCGCGTGCGATCCGCAGCGAGGCGGCGGGCGAGCGCGGCCACCGCGCCGGCAAGCTGATCCAGGACCGCTATTCGCTGCGCTGCCTGCCCCAATATCTGGGACCGGTGTTCGATGGCATCGCCGCCGCCGCGCGCCAGGTCGAGACGGAGGCCAATTGCGCCAACGACAATCCTTTGATCGATCCCGACAGCGGCGAGATCTACCATACCGGCAATTTCCTCGCCCAATATACCGGCGTTGCGATGGACTCCCTGCGCTACCAGCTCGGCCTGCTCGCCAAGCATGTCGACGTCCAGATCGCCCTGCTGATGACGCCGGAGTTCAGCGGCGGCCTCAGCGCCTCCCTGGTCGGCAATGCGGAGGGCGGGGTGAATGTGGGCCTGAAGTCGCTGCAGCTCGGCGGCAACCAGATGATGCCCCTGCTCTCCTTCTACGGCCAGTCTATCGTCGACCGCTTCCCGACCCATGCCGAGCAGTTCAACCAGAACATCAACAGCCAGGCGATGAACTCGGCCAACCTCGCCCGCGAGGCGGTGGACGTGCTGGAACATTATCTGAGCGTCGCCTTGCTGATCGGCGTGCAGGCCGTGGAGCTGAGGGCGCAACTGATCGCCGGCAGCTACGATGCGCGGGAGATCCTCTCGCCGGCGACCGCGACGCTTTACGAGGCCGCGCGGAACGCGGCGGCGGGCCCGCCCGACGCGGCGCGGCCGCTGCACTGGAACGATCTCGACGGGTTCATCCAGCCGAAGGTCGAGGGGATTCTCGGTGACGTTCAGGCGCGGGGCGCGATCCTGGCGGCGATCGCGCCGGTAGGCGAGGAACTGCGAAGCTTCGCATCCTGATCAATCCTGCCCCCTAGGGGGAGGGGGACCGCCGCCGAAGGCGGTGGTGGAGGGGTGTCAGCGCGGGAGAATATCCTCCGCGGCTGATACCCCACCACCATGCCGCTTCGCGTCATGGTCCCCCTCCCCTTGCAGGGGAGGATTTAATGAGCGGAATACAGTCAGCCTTGCGGCAGCGTCTGCTCCACCCAGCGCACGATCGCCTCGGTCGGCATTGCGCCCGAGGTGCGGGCGAGCTCGCGGCCCTTGCGCAGCATGATCATCGTCGGGATCGACTGGATGCCGTAGCGCGCGGCGATCGGCGCCTGCGCGTCGGTGTCGAGCTTCGCCATCCGCACCCGCGGCTCCAGCCGTGCCCCCGCCGCCTCGAAATTCGGGCCCATCATCCGGCAGGGGCCGCACCAGCTCGCCCAGAAGTCGATCACCACTGGCAGGTCGCTCTTCAGCGCATGCTTCTCGAAGCTCGCGGCGTCCAGGTCGACCGGCTTCCCCTGGAAGAGCGGCCGGCCGCATTTGCCGCATTTCGGCGCCTGGCCGAGCCGGCCCCCGCGCTACCCGGTTCAGCGTGCCGTCGGTCGGGCAGGCGACGACGAGCGTTTCGCCATCGGCGATGGTCCCGGACATTCGAGCCTCCTCCGCGTCAGCGGACAGGTGCCAGCCTCAGCAATTCGCCGTCGTTTCCGTCGGTCAGCACCAGCAGGGCGCCGTCCGGCGCCTCGATCACGTCGCGAATACGCCTGCCCATGGCAATCCGTTCCTCGTCGGTGACGTTGGCGCCGTTGAGGGTCAGCCGGATCAGCGAGCGGGAGGAGAGGCCGCCCATCACCGCATTGCCGCGCCAGGGCAGCAGGCTGCCGCGATAGAAGATCAGGCCCGAGGGGGAGATCACCGGGTTCCAGCTGCGCACCGGCGGGGTGAACTCGGGATGGGTGGCGTGGCGCGGGATCGGGCTGTTGTCGTAATTGTTGCCCTGGCTCACCACCGGCCAGCCGTAATTGCGGCCGCGCTCGATCAGGTTGAGCTCGTCGCCGCCCCTGGGGCCCATCTCGTTGACCCAGAGCCGGCCGGTGCCCGGCTGGAAGGCGATGCCAAGCATGTTGCGGTGGCCGAGCGTCCAGATGTCGGGCCGTGCGCCGGGGGTGCGGACGAAGGGGTTGTTCGCAGGGATCGAGCCGTCGGCATTGATATGAACGACCTTGCCGAGATTGGTGCTCATGTCCTGCGCCGGATCGAAGCGCATCCGTTCGCCCGAGGTGATGAACAGGCTGTGGTCGGGCGCGAAGATGAGCCGGCCGCCGAAATGGCCGCGGCCGATCGTCTTCGGCACCTGCCGCCAGATCACTTGGACGTCGCGGAGCGCGCCGCCCTCGAGCCGCCCGCGGGCGACCGCGCCACCCCTCAGCACGGTATCGCTGAGGTCGAGGCTGTTGGCGAAGCGCGGCTCCTGCGTCTCGTGCGCATTCGGCGGCTGCACCGGCGCGGCTTCGACATAATAGACATAGACGAGGTGGTTGCGCGCGAAATCGGGGTCGATCGCCACGTCGAGCAGCCCGCCCTGGCTGCGATAGAAAACCGGCGGCACGCCCACGATCGGCTCGGA
>JAFAZM010000255.1 GCA_019239785.1 Sphingomonadaceae bacterium | reverse complement strand
CCGGCGGCGCCGCGCCGGCGGCGGTCGGTTGGCGCGAGCTCGTCGCGGAAGGGCGCGCGCCGGCGCTTGCGCTGGTGCTGCTCGGCGTCTGGGTGGTCGCGGCCGACGCTTTGGTCACCGCGACGATCCTGCCGAGCGTCGGCGCCGCGCTCGCCGGCTATGCCTGGTTCGGCTGGGCCGGCTCCGCCTTCATGACCGGGCTGGTGGTCGCCGGCGCGAGCGCCGGCTGGCTTGCCGAGCGCGCGGGGCTGCGCGGCGCGATGGTGCTGGCCGGCCTGGCCTTCGCGGCGGGCTGCGTGCTGAGCGCTGCGGCGGGGAGCATCTTCCCGTTCCTCATCGGCCGTGCCGTGCAGGGCGCCGCCGCCGGCTGGGTGATGGGCCTGGTCTACGTCGCGCTGGCGACGCTCTTTCCGGGCCGGCACCTGCCGCGGGTGCTCGCGCTCACCACCAGCGTCTGGGGCGTCGCCACCTTCTTCGGGCCGCTGCTCGGCGGCCTGTTCGCCGATGCCGGGGCCTGGCGCGGCGTCTTCTGGCTGTTCGCCGGCCAGGCGATCCTGTTCGCGGCGGCCTGCTGGCGGCTGGTGCCGGGGGGCGCGGCGCAGGCCGAAGCCGGGCGGCTGCCGGCGCTGCCACTGCTCAGCCTCGCGCTCGGCATCGCCGCTATCGCCAGCGCCGGAATCGCGGCAAGCGCCGCGATCGCCGCCGCGCTGGCGGCCTTGGGACTCCTCCTGCTGCTGCTTGCCTGGCGGCTCGACCAGGCGCGGTCGCCAGGCCTGCTGCCGCGCCGCGCCGCCGATCCGGCCTTTCCGCTGGGCGCGGCCTGGCTAGTCTATTTCGCGACCAATGCCGCCGCGATCGGCTTCTCGCTCTACGGCCCGGCGCTGCTGCAGAGGAGCGCCGGCCTCAGCGCGCTCGAGGCCGGCTATGTGGTGGCAATCGAGGCGATGGCCTGGACGGCGGCTTCCCTGTCGGTGGCCGGGGCGGGGCCGGTTTGGCGGTCGCGCTTCATCCTGCTCGGCAACGTCTCGATCTTCGTCGGGATGGCGGGCCTGACCCTTGCCGCGGGCCGGCTGTGGCCGACGGCGATCGCCGCCGCCTTCATCGGCGCCGGCTTCGGCCTATCCTATTCCTTCATCAGCCAGCGCGTGATCGGCGCCTTCGACGAGGCGGCGAAGACGCGCGGCTCGGCGGCGATCGGGCTGGTGCGCAATGCCGGGGGCGCGGTCGGCGCCGCGCTCGCCGGGATCGCGGCCAATGCGGCCGGCTTCGGCAGCGGGCTCAGCAACGCCAATCTGGCGACGGTCGCTTATGCCGCGTTCGGGATCGGCGTGCCGTTCGCGCTGGCGGCAATGCTCGCCGGCAAAAGCCTCGCCTTTCAGGCGGCCGAAGCGGCCGGCTGAAGGGCCGCCGCGTAATCGCTCTCGGCCTTGCCGATCAGCGGCCGGTCGTCCTCGTTCCAGGGATGGAAGCCCGGCAGGAAGAAAGCGAGCCAGGCGCCGAGGATCTTGCGCATCATCCCCGGCCGCACCCAGGCGAACCAGAGCATCCGCCCCCAGGCGCGCGGCCCGGTGATCCCGTCCTGCCGCAGCAGCTCCAGCGTGCCGCGCGAGCGGTCGACGACGAAATTCCGAGTGACGAACAGCATCACCTTCGCCTTGATCTTCCAGCGCTTCCAGCGCGAGATCCCGCGGGTCGCGTGCAGCCAGGTGTCGTAGGCGACGCCCTTATGCTCGATCTCCTCGATCGCGTGCCAGCGCCAGAGCGCCGCGCTTTCCGGATCGGCCTTGTCGAGATGACGCGGATTCTTCAGCAGCTGGTGCGCCAGGATCGCGGTGAAATGCTCGAGGCACATGGTGGCGGCGAGGTTCACGATCGGCGGCCGGGCGCGGGTGATCGACAGCCGCCATTCGACCCGCGCCTCCAGCGCCGAGAGGTCGTAGCCCGCGTCGAGCGCGCGCTTGTTGAACTGGACATGCTCGCGGCTGTGCATCACCTCCTGAGTGACGAAGGCCTTGATCTCCTGCGCGAGCTTGGGCGGCGTGCCCTCGCGGAACTGCCGCACGCTCTCGACGAAATAGGCCTCGCCCTTCGGGAAGGTGGCGGAAAGCGCGTTGTAGAAGGCCGTAGCGACCGGATCGCCACCCATCCACCAGCGCGCCTGGGTCGTGCCGCGGCCGAAGCGCCGGTCGCGGGGCGTGATGGTGAGGTCCTGGGGTGTCGTCGCACGCGCCATCGTGTATCTCCGTCTTTCCACCGCCATAGCATTACTGACACACATGTCAATACGCGAGAGATTGAGCCCCGAAGCAAGCCGCGCCGCCGCGCTGGAGGCGGCGCGCGCCTTGCTGATCGAGCAGGGGCCGCAGGCGGTGACGCTGAAGGCCGTGGCCGGCCGGATGGGCAAGAGCCACGCCAATTTGCTCCACCATTTCGGCTCGGCAGCGGGCCTGCAGGCGGCGCTCGTGGGGTCGATCAGCGGGCGGGTCTGCGCCGGCATCGA
>JAFAZM010000215.1 GCA_019239785.1 Sphingomonadaceae bacterium | reverse complement strand
GTCCGCACCGGCGCGGAGGGCCCGAAAGGCATATCCTGCCTGGTGATCGAGAAGGATATGGCGGGGGTCAGCTTCGGCGCCCAGGAGCGAAAGCTCGGCTGGCACTCCCAGCCGACCGCGCAGGTCAATTTCGACGAGGTCCGCGTGCCCGCCGAGAATCTGGTCGGCGGCGAGGGCGAGGGCTTCCGCATCGCGATGATGGGGCTGGACGGCGGCCGGCTCAACATCGGCGCGTGCAGCCTCGGCGGCGCCCAGCGCTGCCTCGACGAGGCGGTGAAGTACACCAAGGAGCGCAAGCAGTTCGGCCAGGCGATCGCCGATTTCCAGAACACCCAGTTCATGCTCGCCGACATGGAAACCGAGCTGCAGGCGGCGCGGATGCTGCTCTACGCGGCCGCGGTGAAGGTCACCGAGAATGCGCCGGACAAGACCAAGTTCGCCGCGATGGCGAAGCGCCTCGCCACCGATTCGGGCTCCTCGATCGTCGACCGCGCGCTTCAGCTCCACGGCGGCTACGGCTATCTCCAGGATTATCCGATCGAGCGCTTCTGGCGCGACCTGCGCGTGCACTCGATCCTCGAAGGCACCAACCAGGTGATGCGGATGATCGTCGGCCGGGAGCTGACGCGGCAGTGACGGCGGCCGAACCGGCTCAAAACCCCTGCTCGATGCCGATCAGCAAAGTACGTGGCGCGCCGAACCGGGTCCAGCCGCCCTCCAGCGCGGTGGCATCGCCGGTTCGATAGCGGGCATTGGTGAGATTGGTGAGATCGAGGCGCAGGTCGGTCGGCTGGCCGGCAATGCGCAGATGGTAGACCGCCGCCAGCCCAAAGCTTGCATAGCCCCGCTGCCGCGCGCCGTTCGGATCGTCCGCGGCGATCGTCCCGACCGCTCCGCTCGCAGCGACCATGTCGGCGGCGAGGCTGAGATGTCCGATCCGCCAGGTGGCGCCCGCCGAGAAAGCGAGCGGCCGCTCCGCCGCGAAGTCGATCCAGCGGATCCGCGCGGCCGCGATCGTCGCCGCCGGAAAGAGAAGGTCGCCGCCCAGGATCGTGCGGCCCCGCGCCCGGCTGAGGGCGAGATTCGCCCAGGCAGAGACGGGGCCCTCGCTATAGGTCGCGGAGAATTCGACGCCGCGCCGGCGTGCCCGCGCGAAGGCGAAGCCAGGGGCCCGCGCGGTGCCGGGCCGCTCGCGTGCGACAAAGGCATTGCGGGCGGCGTCCCAATAGGCATCCAGACCAAGGGTCAGCGGCCCGACTCGCTGCTGGATGCCGGCATCGAAATAATCGTCCCGCTCGTCGGGCAGTGTGCCCGGTATGCGTTCCAGGCCGAGCGGCGGCGCGGCCCCGTAGCGGGCATAGCCGATATGGGCGGCCAGGCCCTCGACCGCGTTCCAGACCAGGCTGGCCCGGGGCTGGAGCGCGGCTTTATTGCCGAAACCGCGCAGCCATTCCGCGCGGACGCCGGGATTGAAGGTGAGGCCGGGCGCGAGCTTCCATTCGCCCTGGAGATAGGCGGCGACGGCGGTGCGGCGGCGGCTGGCGCCGACAATCCCGGCCTCGGTCTCGCGCTCGGAGGTGCGGCCGACGAGCAGGCCGGCGCGCAGGACATGGACGGCCCCCAGCGCATAGGAGGCGTCGATCTGCGTGCCAGTGGAGCGGCGGCGCTCGCGTTCGGTCCGCGCGAACGCGGCCTCGTCGCCTGCCGCGCCGGCGAACAGGGAGACCTGTAGCGTGAGCCCGTCGGCGCTGTGCTGGAAGGTGCCGACGGCATAGCCGTCGCTGCTCCGCTCCACCCCGGCGACGATCCCGGTCGCGCCGATCCGGTGACGCTCGCTGGAGCCGCCGAGGATGAGCGAGACGCGGTCGGAGTCGCCGAGCAGATGGTCGGCGAAGACCAGGCCTTCCAGTTCGTGCCGGACGTCGCGGGCCACAAGGCCGGAGCCGTCGGCGACAGTGGACCGGCCCCGCTCGAAGCTGCCCGAGCCGAACAGGCTGGTGCCCCCCGCCGAGCCCGCATATTCCAGCGCCGGTTCGACCCCCCCGCGGCTGTCGGCGAATAGCTCGGCTTGGCCGCCGCGCTGATAGAGGCCGTTCTTGGTGGTGACGCTGATCACGCCGCCCGGAGCAAAGCCGAATTGCGCCGGCAGCGTGCCGGTGATCAGCCGCGTGGTTTCGGCGAGCCTGGAGCTGAGATGGTCGGCCGGGTCGGCGATCGCCTCGGGCACGATCACGTCGTTGATCCGGACCTGAAGCCCGCGCCCGCCCCGGATCGCGAGACCTGCTCCGACCTGCGTGGCGCCTGGCGTCTGCGCCAGCAAAGCGGCGATGCTGCCGGTCTCGCCGCCGGGGCGATTTTCGATCGCTTCGTTGCTGAGCGCATAGATGCTCGCGCCCAGAGCTTCGTCCACATTGGTGCGCGCCGCGTCGAGCCGGCGCCCCCTCACCGTGATCTCGCTTTGGGGCTGGGCGCGCTCCTCGTCCTCCCCTTCCTCCTCGTCGTCCGCGTCATGGCGCGCGGGCGCATGCCGCGCTTCGGCGGGCCTGGATTCCCGATCGTTGTCCCGATCGTCGGGGGGCGTTAGGAGCGTCGCGGACGCGAGGAGAAGCAACATTCCCTGCGGCTAGCGAAATCGCTGCGTCCCTTGCAAGCGATCGACTTCAGAGGTTTTGCGGAAATGTCCTCCGTCCTGCCGATTGCCGATGCATGAACCCGATCCGACACGTGCCCATGCCGCTCCTTCCTCCTGCGATCCGCCGCGGTGCGGAGACGATCCGTCGATGAGCGAATCGATCATCGCCAAGCGCGAGGGGCGCACCGCCCGCCTTCGGCTCAACCGCCCGAAGGCGCTGCACGCGCTCGACCTCGACATGGTGCAGGCGATGACCCGCGCGCTGCTGGAGTGGCAGCGCGACCCCGAGGTGAAGCTGATCCTGATCGATCATGCGGAGGGGCGCGGCTTCTGCGCCGGCGGCGACGTCGTCACCATCGCCCGCTCGAGCCAGGGCCATGGCGAAGCGGGCCGGGCCTTCTTCTTCCACGAATATCGGCTGAACCACCTCATGTACACTTACCCCAAGCGCGGGGTCGTGTTCATGGACGGCATCACGATGGGCGGCGGCGTCGGCATCTCCTGCCCCTGCAAATACCGGATCGCGACCGAACGGACCGTCTTCGCCATGCCGGAGACCGGGATCGGCCTGTTCCCCGACGTCGGCGGCGGGCGCTACCTCTCCCGGCTGCGCGGCCGCATCGCCCAGTTCCTCGCCTTGACCGGTGCGCGGCTCGACGGCGCCGAGTGCCTCGCCCTCGGCCTCGCCACCCATTATATCCCGTCGGAGCGGCTCGAGGAGGTGAAGCGCAAGCTGATCGAGGTGCCCGAGCATGTCGAGGCGATCCTGCGCGCCGCGAGCGTCGAGCCGCCGCCGGCGCGGATCGTCGGCAATTACCAAATCATCGACCGCTGCTTCGCCTCCGACCGGCTCGAGGACATTCTCGACTGCCTGGACGCGGACGGTTCGGACTGGGCGGCGAAGGAATTGGCGACGCTGCGGACGAAGTCGCCGACCGCCTGCAAGGTCTCGCTCCGGCTGCTGGTCGAGAGCCCGCTGCAATTCCATTTCCTCGACGAGATGCGCCTCGAATATGGCATCGTCGTGCGCATGTTCCGCCATCCCGACTTCATCGAGGGCGTACGGGCTTTGCTGATCGACAAGGACAACGCGCCGCGCTGGAACCCGGCGACGCCCGAAGGCGTCACCGACGCCATGATCGACCGCATCTTCGAACCCCTTCCGCCGGCGGAGGCCTGGACCCCGCTGGAGACGCAGTGATGCTCAGCCACATCTGGATTTATAGGTAATCGCGTGACCGACAGCAGAATCTGGAAGCTCCCCGAATCCGCGCCGAGCCCGGCCGAATTGGCCGCCGCCTGGACGAAGGTGATCGGCAACGGGATCGCGGCGCTGCAGGCGCCGCCGCCGGCGAGCTTCGCCTTCGATCCGACCGCGCCCGCACGGGCGATGTTCGATTTCACCACCCAGCTCTGGTCGAACCCGCTCGCCGTGCTGCAGGCCAGCCAGGCCGCCGCTTCGGAATGGGCGGAGCTGTGGGGCGCCGCCGCCCGCCGCGCCGCCGGCCAGGAGGTGGAGCCGGTGATCGCGCCGGCGCGCGGCGACCGCCGCTTCGGCGACCCGGCCTGGTCCGAGGATCCGGTGTTCGACTATCTCAAGCAGGCCTATCTGCTCGCCTCCCGCCAGGCGACCGAGCTGGTGACCAAGGCCGAGGGGATCGACGAGGCCACCCGCACCCGCGCCGAATTCTTCACCACCGCTTATCTGAACGCGCTCTCCCCCGCCAATTTCGCCTTCACCAACCCCGAGGCGATCCGCCGCGCGATCGACACCGGCGCGATCAGCCTGCTCTCCGGCCTCGCCAATCTGCTCGCCGACGCCGCCACGGAGGCGCGGCTGCCGCAGCGCCGCGCCTCCGCCGGGTTCGAGCTCGGCAAGGACCTCGCCGCGACGCCGGGCAGCGTGATCTTCCAGAACGAATTGATGCAGCTCATCCAATATGCGCCGGCGACGGAGACGGTGCACAAAAGGCCGCTGCTCTACGTGCCGCCCTTGGTGAACAAATATTATCTGCTCGACCTGCAACCCAGATCCTCCCTGATCCGCTGGCTGGTCGAGCAGGGGCACAGCTTGTTCGTCATCTCCTGGGTCAATCCCGGCCCCGAGCTCGCCGACAAGGGGCTCGCCGATTATCTGGAGCTCGGCCCGGTCGCGGCGCTGGGCGCGATCCGGAAGGCGACCGGCGAAAACGAGGCCGACCTGTTCGGCTTCTGCATGGGCGGCACCCTCGCCGCGATCGCCGCCGCTTTGCTCGCCGCGCGCGGCCAGGGCGAACGGATCGCCTCGCTGACCACGATCGGCTCGATGTTCGACTTCGCGCAGATGGGCCAGTGGGCGACCTTCACCGAGCCGGCCCAGGTCGAGGCGATGGAGCGCCACCTCGAGGCGAAGGGCGTGATGGCCGCGCACGAATTGCAGGCCTTGTTCTCCGTGGTGCGGGCGAACGATCTGATCTGGTCGTCGGTGGTCAGCCATTATCTGCTCGACAAGGA
>JAFAZM010000104.1 GCA_019239785.1 Sphingomonadaceae bacterium | reverse complement strand
GGCGGACGATGGTGAGCCGGATGGCGGTGCCGGGGGCGCCGCGCATCGAATCCACCGCTTCGTCGAGGGTGCCGCCGTAGATCAGCTTGCCGTTCAAATGGGTGATATAGTCGCCGGCCTTGAGACCGGCCTTGAAGCCGGGGCTGTCCTCGATCGGCGCGACGATCTTCACCGCCCCGTCCTCCATCGTGACGTTGAGGCCGAGGCCGCCATATTCGCCCTCGGTGGTGGTCATCAGCGACTGGTAGCCGCGCTCGTCGAGGAACGAGCTGTGCGGGTCGAGGCTGTTGAGCATGCCGTCGATCGCGCCGCGGATCAGGGTCTTGTCGTCGACCGTGTCGACATAGTCGGAGCGGACCTTCTGGAACACGGCCATGAACTGGTCGAGCTCGCGATAGGTGCTGACGTCGACGGCGGCGAAAGCGGCCGTCGCGGCGGGGATGATCGCGACGGCGGTAACGAGGCCGAGGGAGCGGAGGAGGTTCGAGGCGGACATGGGGAATCCTGCGAAGAGGGCTTTGAGGGCAGTTTATCGACATTTGTAGTCGAGGAAAAGCAACGGCAGGTGAATGGCGCCCAGTTCCTCCCGACCTGCGGCGGGGAGGAACACTAGAGCAGGTCAGCGATCGCCACCGGCTGGCCGCCGCGTCTGAGCTCGACGGAGACGCGCTCGCCGCCCGTCTTGCCGAGCGCGTCGCCGCGGCCGACCCGGTCCCCCTCGCGGACGGCGAGGCCGGCGAGGTTGGTGATCGTCGTCGTCCAGCCGCCGCCGTGATCGATGATCACCACCTGGCCCCACGAGCGGAACGGCCGCGCGTAGACGATCCGCCCCGCCCTCGGCGCGACGACCGGTGCGCCCGCGGCGGCTTCGAAGGTCAGGCCGCGGGCATGGACGCCGGCCTCGGAGAGTTCCCCGGTGCCGGCGATCAGCCGCCCGGCGACGGGCAGCGTATAGCCGCCGGGCGCAGCGGCAGCGGGCGGGTTGACCGGCCGCAGCGGCGGCGGCGCGAGTGCGGCGAGGCGGGCCCCGAGCGCCGCCTGGAAGGCGCGGGTGCCCTGCAGCGCGTCGAGCTCGCGGGCGCGCTCGCCGAACGCCAGGGCCCGATCGGATTCGCCGAGCGCGGTCTCCATCAGGCCCTGCGAGCGGGCGCGCTGCTGCGCCTCGAAGCGGGCGAGCGCGACGCGGCGGCGGGCGAGCTCCTCGCGGCTGGCGCGCAGAGCCGCCACGGCGAGATCGGCCTCGCGCCTGAGGTCGTTGCCGCGGGCGACCTCGGCGCGGAGGCCGGCGGTGCGCGCGCGGATCTCGGGCAGGGTCGAGGCGAGCAGGGCGCGGACGTGGACCACCTCGTCGACCGAGCCGGGCTGGACAAGGGCGAGGGCCGCCGGGCGGCGCGCCATGGTCTGCAGGGCCGCGGTGAGGCCGATGAGCGGCCCCTGCTGCTCGGCCAGCCGCGCGCGTTGCTCGCGGCGGAGCTGCTCGATCAGGCGGACCCGAGTCTCCGACGCGGTGATGTCGGCTTCGGCCGCCTCGATGCGGCCGGCGAGGGCGGCGGCGGCGGCGCGGGCGCGCTCGGCCTCGCCGCCCGCCCGCGCGGCCTGCTGCTCGAGCGCCTCGGAGCGCTGGCGCGCCTCGGCCGCCTCTCGCTTGGCCTGCGCCAGCTCGGCGGGGTCGCCGCCGCCGGCCTGCGCGAAGGCGAGGCCGCCGGTGGCGAGGAGCAAGGCGAGAACAGGAAGGGCGGCGCGCACGCGCCTATCCTTCCCGATGATAAGGGTGGTTCGCAAGGATGGACGTCGCCCGCCACAATTGCTCGGCGAGCATCGCGCGGGCGAGGAGGTGGGGCCAGGTCGCCTTGCCGAAGGCGAGGAGCAGATCCGCCCCGGCCCGCTCCGCCTCGCCGAACCCGTCGGCGCCGCCGATCAGGAAGCGCGCCTCGCGCCGGCCCTCGTCGCGCCAGCGCTCGAGGCGGCGGGCGAAGTCGAGAGAGCCTACTTGCTCCCCTTTCTCGTCGAGGAGGATGGTGACGGCATTCTCCGCGGGCGGCGGAAGGCGACCGCCGCTTTCCGGCAATTCGGTGAGCCTGGTCGGCCAGGCGACGCGCTTCAGATAGCGCTCGACCAGCTCCCCCTCCGGGCTGCGCCCGATCTTGCCGCGGGCGACGATGTGGAGGAGCATGGCACGGTCCTAACGGAGCGGATGGTTCCCGTCATTGCGAGCGAAGCGAAGCAATCCAGCTTCTCTCTCAGCCGCCGCACTGGATTGCCGCGTCGCTTCGCTCCTCGCAATGACGAGGAGGGTTCAATGCGCCGCGGTGGCCGCGCTTTCCTCGAAGCTCCACATCCGCTCGAGATTGTAGAAGCTGCGCACTTCGGGGCGGAAGATGTGGACGATCACGTCCTCGGCGTCGATCAGCACCCAGTCGGCGACCGGGAGACCCTCGATGCGGACGTTGCGGCCGAGCTCCTGCTTGATCCGGTCGGTGAGCTTCTGCGCCATCGACGCGACCTGGCGGGTAGAGCGCCCGGAGGCGATCACCATGTGGTCGGCGATGTTCGACTTGCCCGTCAATGGGATCGAGACGA
>JAFAZM010000062.1 GCA_019239785.1 Sphingomonadaceae bacterium | reverse complement strand
GCGCTGCCCGATGGAGCTCAGCACCTATTTCCGGATCAACGCCGAGAATACCGGCCAGTTCGAGCGCACCCTGATCGTCGCCGACAAGGGCGCCTACGTCTCCTATCTCGAAGGCTGCACCGCGCCGCAGCGCGACGAGAACCAGCTCCATGCCGCAGTGGTCGAGCTCTATGCCCATGAGGATGCGGAGATCAAATATTCGACCGTGCAGAATTGGTATCCGGGCGATGCCGAGGGGCGCGGCGGCATCTACAATTTCGTCACCAAAAGGGCGATGTGCGCCGGCGCACGGTCGAAAGTGTCGTGGACGCAGGTCGAGACCGGCAGCGCGATCACCTGGAAATATCCCTCCTGCATATTGAAGGGCGAGGGCAGCGTCGGCGAATTCTATTCGGTCGCGGTCACCAACAATTTCCAGCAAGCCGACACCGGCACCAAGATGATCCATATCGGCGCCAACAGCCGCTCGACGATCGTCTCCAAGGGGATCAGCGCCGGCAAGTCGAACAACACCTATCGCGGGCTGGTCCGGGTGAACGGCGGCGCGGAGAATGTCCGCAACTTCACCCAGTGCGATTCGCTTTTGCTCGGCGACCGCTGCGGCGCCCACACCGTGCCCTATATCGAGGTGCGCAACCCGAGCGCGCAGATCGAGCATGAGGCGACCACCTCGAAGATCAGCGACGACCAGCTCTTCTACGCGATGAGCCGCGGACTCTCGCAGGAGGATGCGGTGGCGCTCATCGTCAACGGCTTCGCCCGCGAGGTGCTGAAGCAGCTGCCGATGGAGTTCGCGGTCGAGGCGCAGAAATTGCTGGGGATCAGTCTCGAGGGGAGCGTGGGGTGATATTCTCGCTATTCTTGGTCCTAACGGCAACGGCGACACCTGTGGACGAGGCCGCGCACAGCCTGGCAGATTATTCAGAGTGTCTGCGGGTGAACTCGGGGCGGCCGGATCCGGCGGCCGCTCCTGAACGGGCGCGACTAGCGATCGCGGCATGTCGTGCCCAAAGAGAAGCATCGACCCAATCGGCGGTGGAGGCTCTCGCAACGCCAGCCACCGCGGCCACCCTACGCAGGAGGATAGAACAGGCGGTCTCAGATCTTGAGGCTCTGTTCCCCGCCGTTCTAGCCGCTGGGGGAGGCGTGGAAATTCCACGCCCAATTGCCCCCCAGGTGCGCCGCTATTTGGACTGCCTTGTCGACCGGATAAACACTCCGGGCGCACTGCAGGCGGGCGACTTGGCGGCCTATCGGATTTCGGTGGATGCAGCCATCGCCGCCTGTGCGACGGTACGTACCGCCGCGCTTGCGGAAGCCGAAAGGGCGCTCGCCGCAAGTTCAGACTTTACCGAACCCGACCGTAGGCATGAAGCGATCACTCGGGCGTTCGACCAAACCGACGCACTGCAACGTAATCTCCCTCAGATCATGGACGCGGTTCTCCACGCGCAGGTATCCAATGCTGCACATTGAAAACCTCCACGCCACTGTCGACGGCAAGGCGATCCTCAAGGGGATCAGCCTCGTCCTGAACCCGGGCGAGATCCATGCGATCATGGGGCCGAACGGGTCGGGCAAGTCGACCCTGTCTTACGTGCTGGCCGGCCGGCCGGGCTATGAGGTGACCGAAGGTTCGGTGACGCTGGACGGCGAGGATTTGCTCGCGCTGGACCCGCACGAGCGGGCGGCGAAGGGCATGTTCCTCGGCTTCCAATATCCGGTCGAGATCCCCGGCGTCTCCAACGTCCAGTTCCTCCGCGAGGCGCTCAATGCCCAGCGCGCGGCGCGCGGCGAGCCGCCGCTCTCGGGCGGCGACTTTCTCAAGCGCGCGCGCGCCCAGGCCGACGCGCTCGGCCTCGCCCCGGACATGCTCAAGCGGCCGGTCAACGTCGGCTTCTCGGGCGGCGAGAAGAAACGCAACGAGATGGTCCAGATGGGGATCATCGACCCTCGCCTCGCCATCCTCGACGAGACCGACAGCGGCCTCGACATCGATGCACTCCGCCATGTCGGCCATGGCATCAACAGCATCATGCGCAAGCCCGACAAGGCGGTGCTGCTGATCACCCACTATCAACGGCTGCTCGATTACGTGAAGCCGGATTTCGTCCACGTGCTCACCGGCGGACGGATCGTCCGCTCGGGCGGCCCGGAGCTGGCGCTCGAGCTCGAGCGCGAAGGCTATGTCGGGGTGGCGGCGTGATCGTTCCGCTAGCCAGGAAAGACCCGTTCGCACTGAGCGTGGTCGAAGTGCGTGCCCAGCAGAACGGCGCTTGCGGCACGTCCTTCGACTGCGCTCAGGACGAACGGATCGCTTGCTGATGGCGTCGCTCGCCCTCCCCTCGTCC
>JAFAZM010000415.1 GCA_019239785.1 Sphingomonadaceae bacterium | reverse complement strand
GCGAGCGGCCATTTGTCGACCGCGCCGACCGGGCCGAGCCCGTCCAGCGGCTGGCCGAGCCCGTCGACGACGCGGCCGAGCAAGGCGGGGCCGACCTCGGCCATCGCGCTCGACGCGTCCGGCTCGACCCGTGCACCATTGGCATGGGCGGCGGCGCCGTCGAGCGCCATCAACAGCGTTCGGCTGCCGCGGAAGCCGACCACCTCGGCGCGCGAGACCTGGCCGTTCCCGGAAACGATACGCGCGCCGGCGCCGATCGGCCGGGTGAAGCCGTGCGCCTCGAGCATCAGGCCATCATAGGAAGCGAGCCGCCCGATCGCGCGCGCGCCGGCACGGTCGGCGCGGACGTCGGCGAGGAGGTCGCGGGCGCGGGCCTGGAGCTGGCTCATCGCGGCGCCGCCATCTTGTCGAGCTCGGCGCGCAGCCGGTCGAGCCGGACGGCCGGGCCGTCCTCGATCCAGCCATGGCCGGTCTCGAGCACGATCGCGCCGCGGCCGAGCGCCGGATCGGGTTGCAGCACGACGTCGAGCTTCGCCGCCTGCAGACAGGCGATGTCGTCTGGATGGGCGCGCAGCCGCGTGGGCTCGACCTCCTTGGCGACCAGCGCGGCCGCGGCCTGCGCGCGCGCGATCAAAGTCTGGGCGTCGATCTCGACCTCGCCGATCACCTGGCGCACCAGCCGGTCGACGGTCTCCGCAAGCAGCAGAGCGAGGGTGTTGGCGGGTTCGGGGCGCAGCACCGGGAGCGATTCCGCCAGGCGGGCGATCGCCGCGCGCTCCGCCGCATATTCGGCTTCGGCGGTCTTGCGCCCTTCCTCCACGCCGAGGGCGAAGGCCTCCTCCTGGAGGCGCGCACGTTCCTGCGCGGCCGTGATCGGGCCGGCATCGTTGCTCGGCGCGTCGCTGCCGCGCGCGCGGAAGCCGGCATTGCCGTGGGCGAGCACGAAGCTGCCGAGGCTGGCGGCGGCGTCGCCGCTCTGGCGCAGCAGCCTAGACATAATCGTCGCCCCGGCCGGCAAGCATCAAGGTGCCGGCGTCGGCAAGGCGCCGCGCAATGGCGAGCACTTCCTTCTGCGCGTCGTGCACCTCGGCGAGGCGCAGCGGGCCGCGCTCGTCCATCTCGTCGCGGATCGAATCCGCGGCGCGGGCCGACATGCAGCCGAGCATCTTCTCGCGCAATTTCTCCTCGCAGCCCTTCAGCGCGATGATCAGCACGTCGTTCTCGATGTTCCGAAGCAGGATGCCGAGATTCTTCTCGTCCATCTCGCCGAGGTCGTCGAAGATGAACATCTCGTCCTCGATCCTCTGGGCGAGCTGCTTGTCGGCCTTGGCGAGGCTGCGGATGATGCGCTGGTCCGAGCCCGGGCGCATATTGTTCATGATCTTGGCGGCCTCGCTGGCGCCGCCGCGGGTCGCGGCCGGGGCCTGGGTCATCCGTCCGACCTCGGCGACCAGGATCCGTTCCAATTCCTCCAGCGCCTCGGCGCTCACCGATTCGAGCTTGGCGACCCGGTAGATCAGGTCCGGCTGGTCCTCGGCCGGCAGCAATTGCAGCACGTCGGCGGCGATCGGGGGCTCGAGATGGGCGAGAACGACCGCGGCGATCTGCGGATGCTCCGGCTCTATCAGGGCGGCGATCGTCTTCGCGTCCATCCAGCGCAAAGGATCGAGCGCGCGGCTGCGGGTCGGAGGCGTGATCCTGGCCAGCACATTCTCGGCGCGGTCGGCGCCCAAGGCATGTTCCATCACCGCGCGGATCCGCGGCGCCGCGCCGAAGCCGATCGTGGTCCGCGCCTTGTTGCGGGTCATGAAGGTGTTGAACACCGACTCGACCTCGTTCTCGGAGACGTCGGCGACGTTGAACATCGCGCTGCCGAGATGCTGGACCTCGTGCGGCTCGAGATAGGAGAGGATCTCCGCGGCCTCGGAATCGCCGAGCATCATCAGGAGGATCGCGGCGGCCTCGCTGCCCCCCGGGCCGGCGCCGGCGCTCGCGCCCGCGAAGGCGGCCGGCTGCGCGGCCGGGACGATGGCGTCTTCATTATCCATTTGCGGCTCCCGCGGTGTCGGTGCGGATCAGGTCGCGCACCACCAAAGCGGCGCGGGCGGGGTCCTGGCGGACGAAGGCGCGGATCAGTGCGGCGCGCGCCTCATAGTCGCGGGTCGCCTCGATCATCTCCAGCGACACCTTCATGTCGTGGTCGGTGCGGGCGCGGTCGGCGAGCGCGGTGGCGATCTCGCCCGAGACCTGCGAGCGGCCGTTGCTGCGGCTCGCTGCGCGGTTGGCGAGCAATGCGCCGCTCTTCCGCAGCAGCGGCTTGCCGAGCCCGAAGATCAGCAGTGCGGCGACCACCAGGGCGGTGAGGTTGCGCGCGGCCATCGAGACCCAGCCGGCTTCCCACCAGCTCGGGGTCGGCTCCTCGGCGGTGGCGAAGGTCCGCGAGTTGATCGCGACGACGTCGCCGCGGCTCTGGTCGAAGCCGATCGCGCCCTTCACCAGCTCCTCGATCT
Source organism: Sphingomonadaceae bacterium (assembly GCA_019239785.1). Taxonomy (GTDB): domain Bacteria; phylum Pseudomonadota; class Alphaproteobacteria; order Sphingomonadales; family Sphingomonadaceae; genus Allosphingosinicella. Next base: position 5,222 of record JAFAZM010000415.1, on the reverse strand, counting down.
GCTGGATCTCGCGCAGCCCGCGGGGGCGGCCGTCGGGATTGCGCAGGGCGACGGCGACGCTGAGCCGCTTGACGGTGCCGGTCTGCTGGTGGGTCACCGAGACCTCGCGGCCGACGGCGAAGCTGCGGTCGTAATTCTCCTGGCGGCGGCCGCCGGCGGCGTCGGCCGTGGTCGCGGCGGGCGCGGCGCCGGGCGTGGCGCCCGGGGCGGCGGCGGGGCCGTTCGGCGTGGTCGAGACCTGGGCCGGGGGCGGCGGCTGGTTGGAGAGGGCGCCGGGGATGCCGCCCGCCGCGCCGCCGGCGCCGGTCGCGGTGCTGCTGAAGCCGGGTGTGGCGCTGTCGGTCGAGACGGTGCCCTGCTCGCTGGTCAGCGCGCGCTGGTCCTGCGGGAAGCCCTCGCGGGTCGACTGGACGTCGGAGAAGTCCATTTCGGCATGGACCTCGGTGGTGAAATTGTCGGCGCCGAGCATCGGCGCGAGCAGGGTCGTGATCGCCTGGCGGTAGCGGTCCTCGATCTGGGTCTGCACGGAGAGCTGATGCTCCGAGGCGGCGGTGGCGGCGTCGCCGCCGGCATGGGAGAGCAGGCGGCCGTTCTGGTCGACGACCGAGACGCCGTCCGGGGCGAGGCCGGGGACGGAGGAGGCGACCAGGTTGACGATCGCCTGGACCTGGTTGTCGCCAAGCGTGCGGCCGGCGGCGAGGGTCAGCATCACCGAAGCGGCGGTGCGGCTATGCTCGCGGACGAACAGGCTCGGCTGCTCGACGGCGAGGTGGACACGGGCCGACTGAACGACGTCGATCGCCTCGATCGTGCGGGCGAGGTCCGCCTCGCGGGCGGCCCGGATGCGTTCGGTCTCGACCGCGCGGCTGGAGCCCAGAGGCATGTTGCCGATCACGTCGGCGCCGTCCTGGGCGCCGCGCGGCAGGTTCTGCGAGGCGAGCAGCATCCGCGCGCGGTGATAATCGTCGTCGGAGACGGTGATCGCGCCGGTGTCGCGGTCGATCGCGTTGCGCACGCCGGCCGCGGTCAGGGCTTCGACCACCGCCGCCTTCTGGTCGTCGGGCAGGCCCGCGAACAGGGTGCGGTTCGGTGCCGCGCCGATCACCATCCAGGCGATCGCGGCGGCGCCGAGCAGGCCGAGCAGGCCGAGCAAGGGCAGGCTCTTCGCGACGGCGGGCTGGGCGGCGAAGCCGCGCAGGATCTGGCCGAAGCTGCGCGCTCCGGCGGCGGGTGCGCCCGCGATGGCGGGGGCGCGGACGGGGATCGAAGTCAGGTCTGTTGCGCTCATCTCACTCATCTCACACCGGCATGCTCATGATGTCTTTGTAGGCGGTCAGGAGTCGGTTCCTGACCTGCAGCGTCGCCTCGAAGCCGATCGAGGCCTGCTGGCGGGCCAGCATCACCGAGGCGATGTCGGTGGTCTCGCCGCGCTCATAGGCTTCGGTGACCTGGCCGGCCCGCGCCTGCGAGGCGTTGACCTCGGAGAGCGCGTTCACCAGCGCCTGGCCGAAGCCGGCGCGGCCGGTGCCGCTCGCCTCGCCCGCCTGCCCGCCGGGGCCGACGCCCGCTGCGCGCTGGAGGGCGCTGTTCTGCTCGAGGATGGCGCTTCGCATCGCCATCAGCCGGCTTGCATCGATCGACATCTCCTGTCCTCCTAGGCGGCCACGGCGCGCATTTCGGCGAGCCGGTAGCGGAGCGTGCGTTCGCTGATCCCGAGCCGCTTCGCGGCCCGCAGGCGATGGCCGCCGGCTTCGTCGAGCGCGGCGCGGATGACGTGGCTTTCGGCGTCGCGCGCCGCTTCGGTCAGCGAGCGCGGCAGCGCGATCGCAGGGGCGGGCGACGCGGATGCGGGCATGGTGGGCGCCCCGTCGATGACGAGGTCGCCGGCCTCGATCCGCTCGCCGGCGCGCAGCAGCATCGCCCGCTGGATGACGTTCTCGAGCTCGCGGCAATTGCCGGGCCAGTCGTGCGCGGCCAGCCAGCCGAGCGCATCCGCGGTCGGGAAGGGCAGGGCCATGGCCGGCGGGCAGTGGCGGAGCAGCAATGCGGCGGCGATCGCCGGCACGTCGCGCGGCCGCGCGCGCAGCGGCACCAGGGTCACCGGCATCACGTTAAGGCGCCAGTAGAGGTCGGAGCGGAAGCGGCCGGCGGCGACCTCGGCCGCGAGGTCGCGATTGGCGCTTGCGATGACGCGCAGGTCGACCGGCTCGGGCCGGACCGCGCCGATCGGGAGGATCTCGCGCTCCTGCAGCGCGCGCAGCAATTTGGCCTGGAGGGGCAGCGGGATCTCGGCAATCTCGTCGAGCAAGAGGGTGCCGCCATCGGCGGCGCGGAACAGGCCTTCGCCGTCGCCGCCGGCGCCGGTGAAGCTGCCCTTGCGGTGGCCGAACAGGATCGCCTCGAGCATCGTCTCGGGGAGCGCCGCGCAATTGACCGCGGTGAACGGCCCCTTCGCGCGCGCCGAGCGACCGTGGATGTAGCGGGCGAGCCCTTCCTTGCCGGTGCCGGTCTCGCCGAGCAGCAGGACGGAGGCGTCGCTGGCGGCGATGCGGCGGGCATAATCGAGCAGGGCCGCGCTGGCGGGATCGCCGGCGGCGGGGTGCATTGCGGGGCGGAGCAGCTCGGCGGCGAGCGCATTGCCGAACTCCACGTCCGCCGGGCCGTAGCAGAGGCGGGCGGGGGCGGTCTCGGTGGCGCGGGTCAGCGCCGGCGCGGGGCCGAAATCGACGATCAGATCGTAGGGGGCGGCGCATTTCTCCTCGCCCGCGGCGAAGACGGCGAGGCCCGCCGCCCAGCCGTCCTCGGCGGCGAAAATCGCGCAGGCGAGGCCGGCGCTCTCCAGCCACGCGCTCAGCGTCGGATTGGCTTTCGCTGCCCTTTCGCTCACGCCGATCATGCAAGACCCCTCATTGGTACCGGGCCGATCGAAGCAAGGGGCGTGCCAATGGTGCGGAAGGGCCGCTTCCTCTCTCCTGCACAAAGCATGCGCGGAGACGCGGGAGGCCGGGCCGTCAGCCGTTTGACGCATAAGCGGCGTCGAAAAACCGACGCGGCGTTAAGCGGATAATTAAAACCGCCCTGCTAGCGGCCGTTACTGCAATTCGTGGCACGATCGGGAACCTCCCCGACAGCCTCACGAGCGGGAAAGGAACCGACGATGACTGTGATCAATTCGAACACGGCTGCGCTTCGCGCGCAGAACGGCAGCCGGGTGGCCAATGCGGCCCTCCAGTCTGCCATGGAGCGCCTGTCGACCGGCAAGCGCATCAACTCCGCCAAGGACGACGCCGCGGGCCTCGCGATTTCGAGCTCGATGACGTCGCAGATCCGCGGCATGGGCCAGGCCATCCGCAACGCGAACGACGGTATCTCGCTCGCGCAGACCGCGGACGGCGCCCTCGGCGAAGTCACCAACATGCTGCAGCGTATCCGCGAGCTGGCCGTCCAGAGCGCCAGCGGCACCTATTCGGCCGACGACCGCGCCAATCTGCAGTCGGAAGTCACCGAGCTGGGCCACCAGATCGACGACATCGTTGCCAACACGAAGTTCAACGGCGTCGCCGTCTTCGGTTCGGCCGGCGTCTCGGTCAAGATCCAGACCGGCTCCGGCGCGTCCGACCAGACCACGCTGACGATCACCGGCCTCGACGTGTCGGCTGCCAGCACCGCCAGCGTTGCGAACGTCAGCGGTGCGACCAGTGCGCTCACCGACGTCGACGACGCGCTGAAGGCGGTCAATACGACCCGCGCCTCCTTGGGCGCCGGCCAGAGCCGCCTCGAGTCGGTCGTCAACAACCTGACCAACGAGGTCGTCAACCTGTCCGACGCGCGGTCGCGGATCGAGGACGCCGATTTCTCGGCCGAGTCGACCAACCTCGCCAAGGCGCAGATCCTGAGCCAGGCCTCCACCGCGATGCTGGCCCAGGCCAACCAGAGCCAGCAGAACGTGCTGAGCCTGCTGCGCTAAGTCAGCCAGTAAGTCTGAGTAAAGGTCATCCCGGCGCGGAGCGATCCGCGCCGGGGCTTCCTTTTCTTGGCCGACGCGAGCGTCGGATTGCCGCCGTCACCGCTCCCATCTGGGTGAATGATCCACCATTTGATGGAAGCTGCAGAAATTTCACCTGCCTCATGGCCACGCCGATGCTGCTGCTTCCGCTATCCATGAGATGCAGATTGGTGGCAGCCGGTGCCAATGCCAGGGTGAGGGCCTGAAACCCATTCTTCCAACGCCGGACCCCGCCCCATCGGGCGCGCTCAGATATTGCGTTCCGCAGAGCAACGCACCGCATTCGGCATGAAGCGCTGCCCCAATTCAGAAAAGCTGAATTAACCAATTTCGCCTGGCGGGCTGCAAGTTCAGTTCTCGCTACCAAAATGACTTGTAGCCGAAATAATTGTCTGACAGCATACGATCCGTTTCTGGGGGGAATCGAGTATGCGTAGGACCCTTCTTCCAAGCCTGATGGTCGGGATTCTGATCGGCGTCGCGGGCGTCGCAATGACTTCGGCCAGTCCTAGGATGCGCCCGAGCGTGGTTCTTGCGCCCGGTCGGCTGAACCCTGGAATTCCATCCGATGCACAACTCTACGCCTTCGGGCGTGCCCATCCAACGTGCCAGCTCTGGACCAACTGGCAGAAGATGTGCTCGCGAACAGGGCCGAACGGCACCGTCCTATGCGTGAGCGACCCAGATCGCCCTGTGGCGCCCAGTCGGCCATTTTGCGCGCGTCCCTCGCAGGGCGATTTAACCGGCACTGACGCTGTATCGCATGATCGTTTCTGCGCTTCGAGGTCCGCCGAGAATCCCAGGACTCGTCCCGGCGATTGCAGGCGCTATCGCCGCGATCGTCCGTTCAACGGATTTCATCTCGCTGCCCGTCGCAGCCCCCTGTGCCGTCGCTGGGTAGATGCGGATACGCGTAGAACCATCTGTTCGGAAGAAGGAGCGGGCTTCGGTAGCTGCGCGACCGTGGCCGCGACACAAGTAACCGCAGCCCCGCTCGCTTGTGACGAGACTACTCAGCCGGCGGCCTGCCAACCGAGTGCCGAAGGGATCGTGAGGCATTCGAGTTCGGGAATCGTGGCCTCCGATCTTCATATGATGCTCGATTGGCACCCAGTTAACGGCCTCTACTGCGAAGGAAGAAACTGAAATGCCCTCGCCACCTCCGCCACCGAACAATCGTGAGCTTAACAGGCATTTTTTTCTTGGGCCCGTCATC